>NZ_JAVKCQ010000096.1:0-12158 GCF_040222615.1 Haliea sp. | reverse complement strand
CGGCTCAACAGCCAGCCGCCCACAGCCGGGCCCAGAATGCGGGAGCTGTTGAAGACTATGGCGGAGATGCCGATCGCGCCCGGCAGCACCGCGCGGGAAACCAGCAGTGGCAGCAGCGCCAGGCGCATTGGCTGGTGGGCCGAGGTGAAGGCGCCGACGCCACAGGCCAGTACCAGCAGCACGGGCAGTGAGAACAGGCCCAGCAGCTGGCTTGTCCCCGCCGCGGCTGCGATCAGCCCCTGCCCCAGCAGGGTCAGCAGCATACCGTTGCGCGGGTTGATACGGTCCGAAACCACGCCGAACACGGGCGACAACAGGAAGGTGGGGAGCAGCATGGCGGCGCTGACGATACCTACCCAGGTGGCGGTACCGGTCAGCGCCCAGGCGCTCCAGCCCAGCAGGAAGCGCAGCACCCAGCTGGCCAGCGTCGACAGGCAGCTGGACCAGAAGTAGCGCCGGAACGCGGATTCCGAGAACGCCGGGAACCGCGTGGCGGTGTTCACCTAGTCGAGCAGGGACAGGTCCCGTACAGCGCCCTTGTCCGCACTGGTGACCATGCTGGCGTAGACCTTGAGCGCGGCGCTGACTTTGCGCGGACGCTCGGCGGCAGGCTTCCACGCCTCCTTGCCCTTCGCCTCCATGGCGGCGCGCCGTGTGGCCAGCTCGGTGTCGCTGAGTTGCACGTTGATGCTGCGCCCGGGGATGTCGATCTCAATGATGTCTCCTGCCTGCACCAGGGCGACGGCACCACCGGCGGCGGCCTCGGGGGACACGTGGCCAATGGACAGCCCCGAGGTGCCGCCGGAGAAGCGGCCGTCGGTGAGCAGGGCACAGGCCTTGCCCAATCCCTTTGATTTCAGGTAGCTGGTGGGATAGAGCATTTCCTGCATGCCGGGACCGCCGCGCGGTCCCTCATAGCGGATAAGCACCACATCGCCGGGCTGTACCCGGCCCTCGAGAATGTCTGCCACGGCACCTTCCTGGCTCTCGCAGATAAACGCGGGGCCGGAGAATTTCAGGATGCTTTCATCGACCCCGGAGGTCTTCACCACGCAGCCGTCGACGGCAATGTTGCCATACAGTACGGCCAGGCCGCCCTCGCTGGAGAAGGCGTGTTCGAGATTGCGGATACAGCCGCCCTCCCGGTCCAGGTCCAGGCTGGGCCAGCGGGTGCTCTGGCTGAACGCGGTCTGGGTGGGAATGCCCGCGGGGCCCGCCTTGTAGAAGGTGTGCACCGCTTCATCCCGGGTGCGCACGATGTCCCACTGCTCCAGCGCCGCCGCCATGCTGGGGCTGTGTACGGTCGGGCAGTCGCGGTGCAGCAATCCGGCGCGGTCCAGCTCGCCGAGAATGGCCATGATCCCGCCGGCCCGGTGCACGTCTTCCATGTGATAGAGGGGCGTATTGGGCGCCACCTTGCACAGCTGCGGTACCTGCCGCGACAGACGGTCGATGTCCTGCAGGGTGAAATCCAGCTCCGCTTCCTGGGCGGCGGCCAGCAGGTGGAGAATGGTGTTGGTAGAGCCGCCCATGGCGATATCCAGGCTGATGGCGTTTTCGAAGGCCTGAAAATTGGCTATGTTGCGCGGCAGCACGCTGGCGTCATCCTGTTGGTAGTAGCGTTTGCACAGGTCGACCACTACCCGTCCGGCGCGCAGGAACAGCTGCTCCCGGTCGGCGTGGGTGGCGAGGGTGGAACCGTTGCCCGGCAGGGAAAGTCCCAGCGCCTCGGTCAGGCAGTTCATGGAGTTGGCGGTAAACATGCCGGAACAGGAGCCGCAGGTGGGGCAGGCTGAGCGCTCATACTCGGCAACTTTCTCGTCGCTGGCATCGCTGTCGGCGGCGATGACCATGGCGTCGACCAGGTCCAGCTTGTGCTCGGACAGCCTGGTCTTGCCCGCCTCCATCGGTCCGCCGGATACGAATACCACCGGGATGTTGAGGCGCATGGCGGCATTCAGCATGCCGGGTGTGATCTTGTCGCAGTTGGAGATGCACACCATGGCATCGGCGCAGTGCGCGTTGACCATATACTCCACCGAGTCGGAAATAATGTCGCGGCTGGGCAGGCTGTAGAGCATGCCGTCGTGACCCATGGCGATGCCGTCGTCCACGGCGATGGTGTTGAATTCCTTGGCCACGCCGCCTGCGGCCTCGATCTCCCGCGCCACCAGCTGGCCCAGATCTTTCAGGTGCACGTGGCCCGGCACGAACTGGGTGAAGGAGTTGACCACGGCGATGATCGGCTTGCCGAAATCGCCGTCCTGCATGCCGGTGGCGCGCCAGAGAGCGCGGGCGCCCGCCATGTTACGGCCGTGGGTGGAGGTTTTCGAGCGGTAGTCGGGCATGGAGGCCTCGGTGGGACAAGTGAAAAGGGCGCGCTGCCGAAGCAGCCGGTGAGCAGAATACCAAAAAATGCCCCATCGTGGATAATGCGCGTTGCAGCTCGGGGGGTGGCTTGGCGAACATCGTGCCCGTGCCCCGGGTAGTGGCGGTTTTTGCGTAATCATGATGTGTCGCAAGGCTATTTTGCCGCGAGAGTGGTCCAATGACGGTTCAGGAGGCTTTTCGTGAGGCAGGGAGGAATGCGTGAGCACTTTTTTCGCACGCTCATTTGTTGGGGCATATGCTGCTTTGCTCCGGTGCAGGCCCAGCTCGCCAGTGACCTCGAGTTGGGCGATGTCCTGAGCGCGACGCTCGTCCATCACGGATACAACCAGGAGGCAGTGATCGATGCCGGCGGTGGCGGCCTGCTGGCGGCCCTGCCATCGCTGTCCGCCAGTCGCCTGCAGAGCGACCAGCGTTTGGGCACGGACGAGACGGAGCTGTCCCTGAACCTGCCCTTCAAGTCGTCCCGGCGCCACGACCTGGACGATGACCTCGTCGGCCTGCAGCAGAGCCTGCAACAGATACAGCAACGTTATCGGGCGTGGTTTTTTTCCGGATTGATTCGCGATGCGGTATGGGAACATCGCTTGGCTACTCTGCAGCTCGAGCAATCACGGGCGCGCGCGGAGCTGCTGCTGGAACTGGAGCAGCGCGCGGCGCTGCAGGCGGATGCCGGCGCCATACCCGGTTACGCCGCGCTGTTGCTGACCCAGGAACGGCTTGATGCCGAACTGGCGGTGGCTGATGGCGTGGCCAGGGAGCGCGCAGCGCAGGCCAGCTTTTCAGCGCTTACGGGCCTGCCTGCGCTACCTGCACGTATAGTGGAAACTTCGTCGCAGCCTGTCGAGCCCGACTACGGCCAGCATCCCCAGCTCGCCTTGCTGGAGTTGGGCCGCGACCAGCAGCAGGCACTGATTGCACTGAATGACCCAGCCGCTGCCGACTGGAACCTGGCCCTGACTGCGCGCAGCCTGGACGGTCCCGGCCCGGCGGAGAAGCAGTACGGTGTGGCTGTGGATATTCCACTGACCTTTTTCGAGGTCGGCAACCGCGCCACCCAGTCTCAGCGGGCGGCGCTCAGCCGCGACTTCACCCTGCAGCAGGACACACTTCGCACCGGAATCCGCCAGCAGTGGATAACGTTGTCGACCGAAGCGCAGCGCCTGCGCGAGCGCCGTGATCTGCTGTTGGAGTCAGCGCGGGTTGGTGAGCGCATTGAGGCTCAACTGCTCGCGTTGCGTTCTGGCAGCGAGGTGGAAGTGGAGCTGGTAATCCGGCGTTTGCTGGAGGTACTCAAGCGGCGCAGCGAAGCGGCCCTGATAGACGCTGAAATACACCGAAACGCCGCGCGTCTGCGGCAGACAGCGGGATTTGCCTTATGAAACAACCTGTTTGGATGCTGCTGGCATTGTGGCTGCCGCTCGCGGCCCACGCCAGCGATGTGTCGCTTGCGGCGCTGGGTGAACTGCAGCTTGTGTATACGCCGGTGAAGAGCATTGCCGAAGTGCCGGGGCCCGCCGTACGCGCGCAGGTGACCCATCGCGCCGGCAGCCAGTACAGCATTCAGCTGCCCCGGGACGTGCGGCGCGCTCGCTATCTGGTGCGCAACGGTGAACAGGTCGTTACCGGGCAGCCCTTCGTGGTACTGGAGGGTCCTGAAATCCATCATTTTCTGCTTGAGTTCGACGCCATGGAAAGGCGCTACCGCAGTGCCGAGGCACGCTATCTGCGCAGCCGGGCCTCCTATGAGCAACAGGCGCTGGCGGAAGAGCAGTGGATCGCCATCGTCGATAATTACCTCGCTTTGCAGCTGGAATTCGAACACATGAGGCATTTCATGGAGCTGGTGGACCCGCCGGAGAAAGATGTTGAGTCCATCACCCTGCATGCGCCCATCAGCGGCTATATCGAATTTGAAAACCGTCAGATGGCGCTGGTGGCCGGCGATGACGTGGCGGGTTTCCTGGCTCCGGATGACCTGCGCCTGCAATTGCTCGTGCCCATGCAGGATGCGGACCGCTTGACCGGCGTGCAACTCGATGGTTGTCGGCTGGATGTGAAGGAGCTCGAAGGGGTTGCCCGTGGCTTTTCCCTGGTTGCCTGGAGCGAGGCGATTGCTGCGCCGTGCAGGGTTCAGTTGAACAGCGTACTGAGCGCTACGCCGCTGTACCGCCACGAGGCGTTTTTGCTGCCGCGTTCGGCGGTGTTTACCTGGGAGGAAAAGGCCTATGTGCTGCTGCGCGGTGACGGGGTGCTGCAGCTTGCGCCGGTGTCGCTGTTGCAACCGGTCGGCGACGATTACGCCGTGACCTCCAGCATCGACTTGCAAGGCCGCGCAGTGCTGAGCAGTTCCGTGTCTGCGGTGCAGGGTGTACTCATGGGTCTGGGTGGCGAGTGAAATGCTGAAACAGCTGGTCCGCTTCTCCCTCACCCAGCGCCTGTTTGTGTGCGTGAAGGCCCTGATACTGGCGGGGCTTGGCCTGCGCGCCTGGCTGGCACTGCCGATAGATGCCTACCCGGATATCGCGCCGACTCAGGTCAAGGTGATCCTCAAGGTGCCGGGGATGACCGCGGAAGAAATCGAACAGCGTGTGACCTACCCGCTGGAAACCGAGTTGCTGGGTATTCCGCGGCAGGCGATGCTGCGTTCTACCACCAAATACGCCATCACTGACATCACGCTGGATTTTGTCGACGGCACGGATATCTACTGGGCGCGACAGCAGGTGATCGAGCGGCTGGCGGGAGTTCTCGATGGCCTGCCGTTCCCGGTTGAGGGTGGCCTGGCGCCGATGAGCACGCCGCTGAGCGAGATGTTCATGTTTACTATCGAGAACCCCGACCTGTCACTGCAGGACAAGCGGCAGCTGCTGGAGTGGGAGATCCGCCCGGCGCTGCGCACCGTTGCCGGGGTGGCCGATGTGAATGTGCTTGGCGGTTACGCCAGAACCTACCAGATCACTCCGCACGCCGTCGTGCTTTCCGAGCTGGGCCTGGGTATCGCCGAGCTGGAGGCTGCCATTGTTGCCCGGAATCTCAATGCGGGGGTGGGGCGCATCCTGCTGGGCAATGATGTGCTGGTGGTGCGGGTTGAAGGGCAGGTGCATTCCCTTGCGGCTCTGGAGGACATCGTGGTGCAGTCCGGGCCCGACGGTGTGTATCGCCTGCGTGATGTCGCGGACGTGGAAATCGGCCACCTGGCGCGGTACGGCGCGGTAACGCGCAACGGCGAGGAAGCGGTGCAGGGGTTGGTGATTGCACTGCGCGACAGCAATACCGGGGCAGTAGTCACAGGGGTCAAGGCGCGTCTCGCTGACCTGCAGCAAACCCTGCCCGCCGGCACCGAGATCAATGTGTTCTACGACCGCGCGCGGCTGATCAGCACCGCCATCGGCACCATTTCCAGCGCCCTGTTTCAGGCCATTCTGCTGGTGGTTGCGGTGCTGACGGTATTTCTGGGGAATCTGCGCGCTGCGCTGGTAGTGTCAATTTCGCTGCCGCTGGCGGCTTTGGCCACGTTCCTGCTGATGTCCGGCACCGGTCTGACAGCCAACCTGATGAGCCTCGGCGGCCTGGTGATCGCCATTGGCATGCTGGTGGATTCCTCCGTGGTGGTGGTGGAAAACACTCTCAGCCGTCTCAACCAGAACACCGGCTTGCCGCGCCTGCATGTCGTGTACCGCGCGGCACAGGAAGTTGCGCTGCCGGTGGTCTCCGGCACGCTGATCGTGATCATCGTGTTTTCCCCGCTGCTCACGCTGAGTGGCCTGGAGGGCAAGCTGTTCGCCCCGGTGGCGCTGACCATTGTCTACGCCATGCTGGCCGCGCTGGTGTTGTCCCTCACCCTGATTCCGGTGGCGGCGTCACTCATGCTGGGCACGCAAAGTGCCGGGATGCCGCGCTTTATGCTGCGCCTGCAGACGGCTTACGTGGCCGCGCTGGAGCGTGTTCTACAGCGGCCGCGCGGCCTGCTACTCGCCATCGGCGCGCTGCTGGCGGTGAGTATGGTGTTCCTGCTGCTGATGGGTAAAACGTTCATGCCAGTGCTCGACGAAGGCGATTTGATCGTGCAGCTGGAAAAATCCCCGAGCATTTCCCTGCGCGCGTCGGTTGAACTTGACCGTCAGGTGGGTGCTGCGCTGCTGGCCGAGGTGCCCGAAATTCGCCAGATTGTTTCGCGCACCGGCTCCGACGAGCTGGGGCTGGACCCCATGGGGCTCAACGAGACCGACGTCTTCATGGAACTGACGCCCCCGGACGAGTGGCGCTTCGACAGCAAGTCCGAGCTGGAAGCGGCGGTGCGCGAGGTCCTGGAGGGATTCCCTGGCATGAACGTGGGCTTTACCCAGCCGATCCAGATGCGGGTTTCGGAGATGCTCACCGGTAGCACGGGGGACGTTACGGTCAAGGTCTACGGTGAAGACCTGATGCAGATCGCCGGCCTGATGCACGGCATTGCCCGGGTCATGCCCCGCGTTCAGGGCGCGGTTGATATTCAGGCCTCGGTGACAGAGGGCGGCAAGTTTCTCAATTTGCAGGTGAAGCCGGAGCTGGCTGCCGCCCACGGCCTCACCGTGGAGGGCCTGTCGGGCTACCTGCGCAGCCAGATCGAGGGTGCCGTGATCTCCGAGGTCCGCCAGGGCAACCGGCGTATTCCGGTAACGCTGGCGGCAGGCTCGCAGGCGGTCGCCGTGCCTGCCACGGTGGCTGACCTCGCCGCACGCAGCGTTGCACTGCCCGATGGCAGCCTCGCGACCCTGGGGGACGTGGCCAGCCTCAGCTATGCCGAGGGCCCCCTGTTGATTGAACGGGAGCGTGGCAGCCGCTTTGGGGTGGTGACGGTAAACGTGGAGGGGCGTGATGTGGTCGGCTTCGTGGAGGAACTGCGCGAAGTGCTGGCCAGTGAAATGGCCCTGCCCGCCGGATACCGGCTGGAGTATGGCGGCGAGTTTGAAAACCAGCAGCGCGCTACCCGCAATTTGCTGCTGGTGGTTCCGGTGGCGCTTGTTCTGATCCTGCTGATCCTCTTCGCCACCTTCAGCTCGATGGCGCTGGCCGGCATTATTCTCGGCAATATCCCCTTTGCCCTCATGGGCGGTGTGATCTCACTGTTTGTCAGCGGAGAGTATCTGTCCGTGCCGGCTTCGGTGGGCCTCATTGCGTTGCTGGGTGTGGCGGTGCTGAATGGTGTGGTGATGGTCAGCCACTTCCAGCAACAGATTCATATGCCGGGCACCCTCCCCGCGCGCATCTGCGCCGGTGCCAGTCAGCGTCTGCGCCCGGTATTGATGACGGCGACTACCGCCATTTTTGGCCTTCTGCCGCTGGTCTTTGCCACCGGCCCCGGAGCCGAGGTGCAGCGCCCGCTGGCCATCGTGGTTGTTGGCGGCCTGCTCACCTCCACGGTGACAACCCTGTTCCTGTTACCAGTCCTGTATCAGTACCGGGAGAAACGCCGCGATGGATGAATTGCTGGTAATTCTGGTGCCGCGTGAAATGCACGAGGACATGGTTGATGCGTTGATGTCGTTGCAAGCGGTTAGCGGTTTTACGGCGTCTGCGGTGAGCGGCTTCAGCCGTGAGCATAGCCGCCTCAGCCTTGCCGAGCAGGTTGAGGGTTCGCGTCGCATCAGCCGCTTTGAGGTGCTGCATGAACCTGCCTTGCGCCAAGCACTGCTGGAAGCACTGGCGCCCGTTGCCGGGCGCGATAGTCTCCGTTACTGGGTGCAGCCCGTGCTGGAATCCGGGCATATTGGCAGCTAGGCGGTTACCCGGGCGCTAGAGTGACTTGAAAAAAACCTTGGAGTTGCGCTGCAGGTTATACAGCGCCTTCTTCTGCGCGGGCAGTGCATCCCGGGAGCGCTCTTCAAAGCCCTGCTCCAGGAACCAGTGCGCGGTCTGGGTGGTAAGCACGAACACCCGGTCCAGGCCAAGGTTGCGGGCCTCGCGCTCCAGTTCCAGCAGCAGGCGCTGGCCGCGCCGGCCGCCTCGGTAATCCGGATGGGAGACAATGCAGGCCACTTCCCCGCAGCCCTCATCGAGAAAGGGATACAGGGCAGCGCAGGCCAGGATGCGGCCGTCGCGCTCGATGATACGGAACTGGCGAATCTCATTTTCCAGCAATTCCCGTGACCGCTTCAGCAGCACGCCCTCCCGCTCCAGCGGCTCGATCAGCTCAAGGATGCCACCGACATCGTCGATGCTGGCGCTGCGCGTCTGCTCATAATCATCCTTGGCTACGAGGGTGCCGTTGCCGTCGTGGGTGAACAGTTCCTCCAGCAGGGCACAGTCATCGCGATAGCTGATGATGTGGCAGCGCGGCACGCCGGCGATACAGGCGCGCCGGGCGGTGGCCAGCAGCCGTGCCTGTTCCGCATCCTCGACGTCCAGGCTGGCCAGGTCCGCTACCGTGAGCTGCCGCAGCAGCCTGCGGTCGGCGCCGTTGATACCGGCGGCAGCGCCGAACAGCAGCAGTTTATCCGCGCCGATCGCCGCGGCGCAGTGCACCGCGATGTCCTCCAGCATCAGGTTGAAGATTTCGCCGGTGGGCGAGTAGCCCAGTGGCGACAGCAGCACAATGGAACCTGCCGCCAGCTGCTGCTGGATGCCGACGCTGTCGATGCGGCGGACCCGGCCGGTGTGCTGGTAATCGACGCCGTCGACCACGCCCAGGGGCCTGGCGGTAACAAAGTTGCCGGAACAGACCCGCATCCGCGCGCCCTGCATCGGGGAGTTGGGTAGCCCCATGGACAGCAGGGCTTCAATCTGCGCGCCCAGGGAGGCAGCGGCATCGGTGACATGCTGCATGCTGGCGCTGTCGGTAATCCGCACGTCGTCATGGAAGCGGCTGGGTATGCCGGCCTGCTCCAGGCGGGCGTCGATCTGGGGCCGGTTGCCGTGTACCAGCACCAGCCGCACCCCCAGGCTGTGCAACAGGGCCATGTCGTGGAGGATGGTGGCGAAATTGGGGTCCTGGGCACCGTCGCCCCCCAGCATCAGGACGAAAGTCCGGGACCGGTGCGCGTTGATGTAGGGCGCCATGTTCCTGAACCAGCGGATATGGCTGCGGCCGGGCGTGGTCACGTCGAGGTTTCCGGTTTCACTTGCAATGGGCGTCAAGAGTACCGAAAGCTCGCCGCCGGCACTAATGTAATATTTACAGGCAGTAGCGGGCGATGCACTGTTGCAGCAGGTCGATGCAGGGCTGGATCTGGTCCAGCTCCAGATATTCATCAGGCTGGTGGGCGCGGTCGATGGAACCCGGGCCCATGACGATCGTCTCCATGCCCAGGGCCTGCAGGAACGGCGCCTCGGTGGCAAAGCCGACCGCCGTCGCTGTGTGACCGGTCAGCTTCTCTGCCAGCCGCACCAGTTCGCTGTCCGCGGCCTGCTCGAACGGCGGCACGGCCTCCACCAGAGGGCGCAGGGCAATGCCGACACCGCGCCCGGTGGCAATGGCCTGCAGTCGCTGCTCCAGATCCTCGCGCACCCCCGCAGCTTCCGCAGCCGGTGTCAGGCGCAGGTCGAAATGCAGCTCGCAGCTGCCGCAGATCCGGTTGGGACTGTCGCCGCCGTGGATGCAACCCAGGTTCAGGGTCGGAAACGCCACCTCAAATGCGCTGTTGCTATAGCGCTGGGCCAGTTGCTGCCGGAACAGCATCAGCTCGGACAGGATGCCGTGCATGGCGTCAATCGCATTCACCCCGAGGGCCGGATTGGAGGAGTGGCCGGCGCTGCCGGTGACCTGTATCGACTCCATCATGATGCCCTTGTGCAGGCGCACCGGTCGCAGCGAGGTGGGCTCGCCGATGATTGCCGCCCGCCCCCGCGGCTGTCCGGCGGCGGCGAGTGCGCGAGCGCCGTTCATGGAGCTTTCCTCGTCGGCTGTGGCGAGGATAATCAGCGGCTGCTGCAACGGGGTGTCGATAAAGGCGCGGGCGGCAGCGATGGCGATGGGGAAAAAGCCCTTCATGTCGGTACTGCCGAGCCCGTAGAGCCGGTGATCGCGCTCGGTAAGCTGCAGCGGGTCCGAGCGCCAGAGACCCTCGTCGAAGGGGACGGTATCGGTGTGCCCGGCCAGCACCAGGCCACCGGGGCCGGTGCCGAGGGTGGCGATCAGGTTGGCCTTGTGGCCGTCCGGTGAGACGTCAGTGATTTCGGTCCTGAATCCCAGGTCGCCCAGCCAGCTGGCCAGCAGCTCGACCACGCCGCGATTGCCCTGGTCCCAGGAGGGGTCGGTGGAGCTGACCGACGCCGTGCCCACCAGGGCCCGCAGCTGGCGGATAATCTGCTCTTCGTGCTGGCTCATCAGCTGCTCCCGGCCTCAGCCGAACATCCCCTTGAACATGAAAAAGAACAGGATCGACAGACCCGCGCCAGCGGGCAGGGTGATCATCCAGGACATGAATATGGTGCCGATAGTGCGCAGGTTGAGGGCGGCGATGCCGCGCGCGAAACCGACGCCGAGTACCGCCCCGACCAGGGTGTGGGTGGTGGAAATCGGCAGGCCCGTCCCCGAGGCGAGGACAACGGTGGACGCCGCGCCCAGCTCAGCGGCAAAGCCGCGACTGGGAGTCAGCTCGGTTATCTTGCGGCCCACGGTCATGATGACTTTCCAGCCGTAGGTCGCCAGGCCGACCACAATACCCATGGCGCCGACCATCAGGATCCACCAGGGCAGCGGTGCCTTGGAGGAGATAATTCCGCCGGACATGACGGTGTTGGCGACCGCCGCCAGCGGACCGACGGCGTTGGCGACATCGTTGGAGCCATGGGCGAACGCCATGGAACAGGCGGTGAAGATCATCAGGATGCCGAACACCCGCTCCACGTTGGCGTAGCGGTGCTGCTGGTTGGGCAGTTCCTTGATCCTGCGCAGCAGCAGGCTGCCGATACCGGCGACAACAAGACCGATCAGGACGGCTATCGGCAGGGCATTGGCGAAGTTGCTGCCCAGCCCCAGATCGAGATCCAGACCGACGTGCTTCAGGCCCTTTACCAGGGTGACCATGGCTATCATGAAACCGACCATCCACATGTACATGGGGATGAATTTCTTCGCCCGATGGAAGGGATCCTCGGTGTCCAGGATCAGTATCTTGACGCTCATGAACAGGGCGAAGGAGATGGTCCCGGCCAGCAGCGGCGACACGATCCAGCTGGCGGCTATGGTGCCGACCTTGCCCCAGTACACCGCTTCGACACCGATCCCGACCGCCGCGAAGCCGACGATCGCACCGATGATGGAATGGGTGGTGGATACCGGCCAGCCCTTGATGCTGGCGATCATCAGCCAGGTGCCCGCGGCCAGCAGCGCCGACAGCATCCCATAGACCATGAGCTCGGGTTTGTCTGCCATGGAGTCGGCATCAATGATGCCCTGGCGGATGGTGGAGGTGACCTCGCCGCCGGCCAGGTAGGCGCCGAGAAATTCGAACACCATCGCGACCAGGATGGCTTGTTTGAGCGTCAGGGCCCGGGACCCGACAGACGTCCCCATGGCGTTGGCGACATCGTTGGCGCCCACACCCCAGGCCATGAAGAAGCCGAACAGGCAGGCGAGGACCAGCATGATGGTGCCGTATTCCGCGATAATCTCCATTGGAAATTCCTATTTTGCTATCAGGATCTGCAGGCGGTGTCCCACCCGCTCGGCGGAATCCGCGAGGCTGGCGAGCAGTTCGATCACTTTGTAGTAAAACATCACATCCACCGGATACAGCTTTCGCTCCAGCTTGAACAATCTCGCCCGCAGGGCCTGGGACTGCTTG
>NZ_JAVKCQ010000095.1:0-2377 GCF_040222615.1 Haliea sp. | reverse complement strand
AACCAGCGCGACGGCACCTTGTCAGACATGGCTGTTGTCCTCCCCTACCTTGGCCACGAACAGGTCGGCCAGAGACGGCGTCCGCAGCTCTCCCAGGGGGGCCAGGGAATCGCGCTCAATACCCTGGTAGATCAGCGCCTTGCCCCCCAGCAGCGGGCGCTGGCCGATGTGGGGAATGCCCTCCGCCCGGGCGACCGCGGGACCCACCGCGCGCAGTTCGACATATTCCTGCTCCAGCGCCAGCATGGAGTCGCAGAGAATCGCCCTGCCGCGATTCATGAACATGGCGTGGGTGAGGATGTTTTCCACCTCCTCCACCTGGTGCGTCGAGATCACAATCGTGCGCTCCTCATCAAAATAGTCATTGAGCAGTTGCTCAAAAAACTGCTTGCGAAACAGGATATCGAGGCCGAGCGTGGGCTCGTCCAGAATCAGCAGGCGGGCGTCAATCGCCATCACCAGCGCCAGGTGCAGCTGCACCGTCATGCCCTTGGAGAGCTCGGCAATCCGTCGCTGGCAGCGCACTTCCGTCGCCGCCAGCAGTTTCTCGGCGTGGGCGCGATCAAAGCGCGGATGGGTCCCCGCCACATAGTCCAGCAACTGCGCCACGGTCATCCAGCGCGGCAGGACCGCTGTGTCGGCGATGAAACAGACCTGTTCCATGAGCTTCGCCTGCTCCCGGCGCGGGTCCATCCCCAGCACCGACAGCTCACCCTCACACCGGGTCAATCCCAACAGGGACCGCAACAGCGTGGTCTTGCCCGCACCGTTGGGACCGATCAGCCCCAGCACCGAGCCCGACTCCAGCTGCAGGTCCACCCCCGCCACTGCCACCTGCTCGCCGAATCTGCGTTGCAGCCCGCGGGCTGCGACGACTGTCGTAGTCATGATTCCTCCCCCTGTTGCAGCAGCGCCGCCGCCACATCCTGTATATCCAGCCCCAGCGCCCGCACGCGCTCGGCAAAGGCCGGCACCTCCTCTGCGTAAAAACGGCTCCGCTCATCCGCGGTCAGGTTCTCCCGCGCGCCGACCGTCACATACATGCCCAAGCCCCGCCGCTTCTCCAGCAGGCCGCTATCAACCAGCTCCTGGTAGGCCTTGCCAACCGTGAGATGGTTGATCTGGTAGTCGGTTGCCACCTGCCTGACCGAGGGCACGGCCTCACCCTCGGCGAAGCTGCCATCCATGATTCGCTCCACGACCAGATCGCGCAACTGCCGGTAAATGGGCTGTTTGTCACTCCATTCCACGCCGGCTATTTCCGCAGTATCCGACCAGACCCGAACAGGGCTTGCTCGATCTCGGGGTCTCCCTGGTAGTAGATATCCCCGCTACCCATAATGGCCGCGTCGATGCTGCGAAAGACGCCCACCCTGGCGGTGCCCGAGCCAACGATATTGATTCCCGCATGGTCGCCGTCAAGGCCGGCGAAATTCACTTCTCCGGAGCCGATGATGTTGATTTCGGTGGCCGCGCCGCGACTGCCCTCGCCACTACTGACATCACCCGAGCCATTGAGGGCTGCGTACATGCTGTCGGTCTCCACTGATCCCAGCGCGATGTCACCGGAACCGGTCAGGGTCAGGCGGACCGATCCGGCCCGGACCCTGGCGGCCTGGATATCTCCACTGCCACGCATGTCGAAACGCGCGCTGTCTGTTTCCAGGTCGTACAAATACACATCGCCGCTGCCATCAATCACCACGGTCAACGCCGGCGTGGTGAAAGGGCGCACAAACACGTCGCCGGAACCGCGCAGTTGCAGCCCGGCCAAGGTTGGCAGGGTCAACTTGTATTGCACCCCGGTTACTGCGGTGGCGGGACTGCCAGCGGGAAGACCCAGTACCAGCGAGCGTCCCCGCACATGAAAAGGCGCCGGTTCCAGCTCGCTGTCGCGGCCTCTCAGGAGCAGCACCGTGGTATCACCCTGGCTGATCTCGACCTCGGTGCTGCCGTGCACCACGACTTCCTCCACGTCCAGGCCGTCCACCCGCTGTACCCCGGTCTCATCCGCGGCCAGGGCCAGGCGCGGCAGCGCCAGCAGCAGCGCTCCCAGCAGGAAAATCGCCGCTACCGGCAGGATACCGTCGGGCCTGACCAGGAGGCGCCCGTGCTGTAAGTATCTCAGCATATCTCTCATCTCGTCGGTATAGTGTTATATGTAACTATAACACCGAAATGAAGAAGTGCAAGCCCGGTGCGGAACTGTGAGTCCCAGGCTGCGGGGTCAGTCGAGGTTGTTTTGCATATTGGCGGCTATGGTGGTGGCGAGCCGCCTGGCGCGATCAGCCTGTGGGCCGGAATAATTTTCCTCCACCGTGGCGGTGAAGAGTGCGAGCCAACGCTGGAAATCCTCGGGCCGCAGCGGTCGCTGCCG
>NZ_JAVKCQ010000094.1:0-8528 GCF_040222615.1 Haliea sp. | reverse complement strand
GGTGGTGTCGACCGGGGTGTTGATTTCCCGCTGGGCCTCGGTGTATTCGGTGGTGTGGGTGGGGGGGGTCAGTGCCGAGCCCAGGCCCGCCGGGTGGGGTGTTTGCGCCAGGCGACCCTCGGGCGTGATGCGCAGGCTTTCCTTTTCCAGGCCGCGCTGAATCCGCTGCAGAAGCTCTCGGTAACCGGGTCCTGCCAGAGTCTGCAACTGCTTCTGCAAATGAGGGGTCAAGCGGAACTCCTTGTTGGGGTTGCGGGCACGCCGGGAGCGTCTCCCGCCGCAAGGCCGGGGCCAAGTTTAGCCGCCTATCGTAAGCGAGTACAGACATGCGGCCATTGTGGTGGTTGCGGTAGAGCAGCTATCGTAGGCGCATGGATGCTATGCGATGTGTCTTTTCTGCCCCTCCCGGAACCCTGGGGATTTGCCTCCTGTCGTTGGTGCTGGCGGTGCCGTTCGCGACTGCGACGGAGAGGCCCGGCGCCTGCCGCGAGGTTACCCCGCAGGCGGAATCCGCCAGTTTCCGCTTCGAGGAATCGCCCGCCCACGACGAATTTGCCCGCGCTGTCCCGCCCGGTGCTCGCATCGGCCACATCCGCCAGCAGCGCTTTGCGGTCTTCGACATGGAGGACCCCAGGGAAAACAATGCCCTTTATCGCTGGGCCAACGACTTCCACAGTGTGACCCGCGAGTGGGTGATCAACGACCATCTGCTGGTTGGCGCGGGAGAAGAGTACAACCAGGCCCGGGTGGATGAGTCGGAGCGCATCCTGCGCAATCTCGGCTTCGTTTACGATGCCAGCGTGCGCCCGTGGCGGGTTTGCGGCAATGTGGTTGACCTGGAGGTTATCACCCGCGATATCTGGACCTTCACCCCGATGCTCTCGGTAAGCCGGAGCGGCGGCGAGACCAAGTCCGCGTTCGGGTTCCGGGACGCCAACTTCCTCGGCACCGGCAAGCAGATCGTCATCCAGCACGACAGCGACGAAGAGCGCTCCGGCAACACCATCCGCTACTTCGACCCGTCGCTGGCGGGTTCGCGCTGGCGCATGCGGCTGTCCCTGGCAGACAACGATGACGGATACGAGCAGGGGGTGCGCTTTGTGCGCCCGTTCTTCTCGGTGTACGAAAGCTGGTCCGCCGGTCTGGACCTGAACCGAATGGAGCTGGAAGAGGCGCTCTGGTTCCGGGGTGATGAAGTCGCCGAGTTCGACCACAAAGTCGAATTCGCCAATGTCTTTGGCGGCATTGCCGCGGAGGTGCGCGAGGATGAGCGCGTGGGACGCTGGCTGTTCGGCTACACGCTGGAAACCCACCGCTTTGATTTCAGCGATTCGCCCATTCCTCCACCGCGGCTGCCGGAGGAGCGCGAGTACAGCTATCCCTACCTCGCCTACGAGTCCACCCGTGACCAGTTTGTGGAGTTGCACAACTTCAATTACCTGGGCCGCACCGAGGACGTGTATGTCGGCGAGCGGTTTTCCTGGGCCCTGGGCTGGTCGTCGGAAGCCCTGGGTGCGACCCGGGACCAGCTGGTGTTGCGGGCCAACTACGGCAATACCCTGCTGGTCGACGAGCGCCGCCTGTGGCAGCTGGATAGCAGCCTGGGCGGTTTCTGGGGCATCGACGACAGCGCATTCGAGAATCTCTGGTGGACAACGGAGACGCGCTACCACCACAAGCAGTCACGGCAGTGGATGGTCTTCGGTCGGCTGCGAGCCGATTACACCGACGGGCTTACCGGCGAGCGCCAGCTCACCCTGGGTGGCGACAATGGCCTGCGTGGCTATGAACTCAACTATCAGGTGGGAGACCGCTCCCTGGTGTTTAACCTGGAGCAGCGCTATTACTCGGACTGGCATCCCTTCAGACTGGTCCAGGTTGGGCTTGTGGCCTTCATTGATGTGGGGCGCGCCTGGTTTGAGAATCGCGGCAACGGCAGCAATGGCGGTGTTCTCGCCAACGCCGGTTTCGGTATCCGCCTCAACTCTAGCCGCGCGGAAAAGGGAAGTGTGGTCCACATCGATTTCGCCTTTCCCTTCGTCAAGGACGATGCTATCAGCGGCGGCCAGATCCTGTTCACCGTCAAGGACCGATTTTAGGTCGGGCCGCGCAGGTCGGGCCGCGCAGGTGGGGCCGCCGAGGTCGGGCCGCTTAGCTGCCTGCCTGGATAATCCCCATTCTCTCCAGGTGCTTGCGCAGCAGCTGGCAGGCAAAGTTTCCCTGCACCTCCGCGTCCTGGCCGGTGGCGAGCATGATGCGCGACATGATCAGGCCGTAGCGCATGGCGGCGAACAGCAGGTAATAGTCGTAGGCGGCGACATCGTAGCCGGTTGCCCGCTGCCACTGGGCCACGGTCTCCTCGTAGCTAGGCAGCCCCGGCAGGCGCGGCATGCCCAGGCCCTCGGCAAAGGTGGAATCGATATAGTTGAACCAGGCCAGGTCCTGCAGCGGGTTGCCCAGCGCGGCCATCTCCCAGTCCAGCACAGCTGCGACGCTGTCGAGGGACTCGGTAAAAATCATATTGCCGATACGCGCATCGCCCCAGCACAGCACCACCGGTTCCGCGGCAGGCTGGTTGGCGACCAGCCAGTCCAGCGCCGCCTGCCCCAGGGGGTGGCCCTGGCCCTCAAGCCCCCAGTCCAGATAGTCCTGCCAGTAACGCAGCTGTTGCTGCAGGGGCGTTTGCCCCGGCACTTCGAGGTCGGCAAAGCCCAGGGCGCGGTAGTCCAGCTGGTGGAAGCGGGCCATGGTGTCCACCGCGGCCCGCCACAGCGCGGCGCGCTGCGGTTCTGCAGTGTCCCGGAGCAGCCAGCCGTCCATATTGTAGGGCGGCATGTCAGTGGGAATGCGGCCCGCGATGTGCTCCATGATGTAGAACTGTACCCCGAGCAGCCCGGTGTCCGTTTCCAGCCCCCGCAGCGGCGGCACCGGGATGTCGCTGTGCGCCTGCAGGCGCTCCATCACCCGGTATTGCGGGGCGAGGTCGTAGCTGGGAAAGACCGGCCGCGCTATCTCCGGCTGCAGCCGGCCGACACAGGCCTCCTCGCGGGTGGCTCCGTTTTCCTCCCACTGCAGATTGAACAGCAGCGTCACGTTGGACATGCCGGAGCCTTCGGGGATCCGCAGGTCGGAGACAGTAACGGGGTGGCCCCGGCGCTCCTGGAACCACTGTTCCAGCTTGCGTCGGGTACCTTCGATGTCTTCTTTCACGGGGGTGGGGCGGGTATTGTCCACAGGCGTGCTCCTGTCAGGGTGGTCGTTTCTTAGTCTAGGTGAGCCCGGCGAAGCTTACTACTGTTCGTTAGTTCAAGTAAAAAATTGTAATTCCGGTGTCGCGCCCCTGCGGTCTTCCTATAATGAGCCCGCGGCCGGATCCGGGCTTTCCCGGCCGGTGGCCGTCCGGTGCCGGTGTTGAGCGGAGTGTTGCATGAAGAAAGCGTTGATATGGCTGGTGATTCTCGGCCTGGGAGGGCTGCTGGCCTGGCAGCTGACGGGACCGGGTGATACCCCGGCGCAGCGCGCCCGCCCGCCAGTGCCGGTGACCGCATATACCGTGGTGGCGGAGCCATTCCATGAAGAGGTCCAGGCCCTGGGCACCCTGCGTGCGTGGGAGTCGGTGGATATCACTGCCAGCGTGTCGCAGATGATCGAGTCGCTGCAATTTGACGATGGCCAGCAGGTCGAGAAGGGCACTGTGCTGGCCGTGCTGCGGCAGGACGCGGAGCAGGCCAGCCGGCGCGAGCTGCAGGCGACTCTCGCGGACGCCGAGCGCGAGGTGCGGCGGCTGGAGAACCTCGCCCGCCAGAACCAGGTGGCCCAGACCGAGCTGGATCGCGCCCGCACCCTGGCGTCGGTGACACGCCACCGCATTGAAGAGGTGGACTCCAGGATCGCCGATCGTACGATCGTCGCGCCCTTTGCCGGTACCCTGGGGCTGCGCCTGGTCAGTGAGGGCGCCCTGGTCACCGCCGGCCAGCGTCTGACTACCCTCGATGACCTGTCCCGCCTGCGCCTGGATTTCACGGTCCCGGAACGCAGGCTGGGCTTTCTGCGGGTGGGCCAGACGGTGACGGCACTTACCCCCGCGTTTGAAGGGTCCTACACCGGTACCGTCACGGCCCTGGACAGTCGGGTCGACCCGGTTGCCAGATCCATCACCGCCCGTGCGGAAGTGTTGAACCCGGGCCAGCGCCTGCGCCCGGGAATGTTGCTGGAGGTGGTCATCCGTGGCCCGGAGCGACAGGCGCTGCTGGTGCCGGAGGAGAGCCTGGAGTCGCGCTCCACCCAGCACTTCGTCTGGCGCCTGGATGCTGCAGCCGGTCAGGCGGTGCGCCGTGAAGTGATGATCGGCGGGCGCCGTCCCGGCTGGGTCGAGGTTGTCGGCGGACTAGCGGCGGGCGACCGGGTCGTGCGCGACGGCGTGGGCCGCCTGTCCGGGGAAAGTGCCGAAGTGCGGCTGGTGGGAGACTAGCGGTGTTGCTGTCCGATGTTTCTGTCCGCCGCCCGGTTCTGGCCATTGTCGCCGCCGCGCTGCTGTGTGCCTTCGGCATTCTGTCCTTTGACCGGCTCCCCCTGCGCGAGTACCCGGATATTGACCCGCCCATTCTCAATGTCACCACCCTCTACCCCGGCGCCTCTGCCGCCGTGGTGGAGAACCGCATCACCGAGATCATCGAGGACCGGCTGGCGGGGCTTGAGGGAATCAAGACCATGGCCTCCAGCAGCCTGGATGGGCGCTCCAACATTACCCTGGAGTTTGAACTCGACCGCGACATCGACAACGCGGCCAACGATGTGCGCGACCGGGTCGCGAGAATCCTCGGTGAGCTGCCCGATGAAGCCGAGCCGCCGGAGGTGAGCAAGAGCGCCAGTGACGAGGAGGTGATCTTCTGGGCGCACCTGGTGGCGCCGGGCATGGATGCGCTGGAACTGACCGACTACGCCCGCCGCTACCTGGAGGACCGGTTTTCGGTGCTGGAGGGCGTGGCCCGGGTGCGCATTACCGGCGAGCAGGTCTACGCCATGCGCATCTGGCTGGACCGCAATGCCCTGGCGGCGCGGGACCTCACGGTGGCGGATGTGGAAGCCGCGGTCCGGGCCCAGAACGTGGAGCTGCCCGCGGGTACCCTGAAATCGGTGGAGCGGGACTTTATCGTGCGGGTTGATCGCGGCTATGAAACCGCCGGTGATTTTCGCCAGCTGGTGCTGCGCCGCAGCGACGACGGCTACCTCGTTCGCCTGGGTGATGTCGCCCGGGTGGAGCTGGCCAGCGCTGAACACCGCAGCCTGTTCCGGGGCAATGGCGAGCCGATGGTGGGCCTGGGGGTAATCAAGCAGAGCACGGCCAACGCGCTGTCGGTCAGCGACCTGGTGTGGGAGGAGATCGAGCGTATCAATCGCCAGCTCCCGCAGGGTATGGAGCTCATCGCCAGCTTCGACAACGCCATTTTTGTCCGCGCCGCGATCGAGGAGGTCTATACCACCCTGGTGATCGCCGCGCTGCTGGTGGTGCTGGTGATCTTCCTGTTCCTCGGGGATCCCCGCAGCCTGCTGGTGCCCGCGATCACGGTACCGATCTCGCTGGTCGCGGCGTTCGCGGCCCTGTGGGTGATGGATTACAGCATCAACCTGTTGACCCTGCTGGCGCTGGTGCTGGCAATCGGCCTGGTGGTGGATGACAGCATCGTGGTACTGGAAAACGTGCATCGACGCCTGCTGGAGGGTGAGTCGCCGCTGGTGGCGGCGTTCCGGGGCACGCGCCAGGTAGGTTTTGCGGTGGTGGCGACCACCCTGGTGCTGGTCTCCGTCTTCGTGCCCATCACCTTCCTGGAGGGTGATATCGGCCGCCTGTTTGGTGAATTTGCCATCACCATGGCCATGGCGGTGATCTTTTCCAGTTTCATCGCCCTGACCCTGGCCCCGGCCCTCTGCAGCAAGCTGCTGGACCGGGAGCACATCTCCAATCGTATGGCGGACACTGTGGAGGCTCTCAGCGAGCGGTTGGAGCGGGTTTACCAGCGCGGCCTCGCCGCTGTCCTGCCCCATCGCTGGCTGACCCTGCTGGTATTGCTGGTGAGTACGGGAGCGACCCTGTGGGCCTTCCAGGCAGTGCCCCGGGAGTACGCCCCGGAACAGGATCGCGACATCCTGTTTCTCGGCGTGAGCACGCCTGAGGGCTCATCCTTTGAATACACCGTTACCCAGATAGAGGAAGTGGAGCGACGGTTGCTGCCGCTGGTGGAGGCCGGGGATATCCGCCGGCTGCTGATACGGGCACCATCCTTTGGCGGCGGCGAGGCCTTTAACGCCGGCTTTGCCCTGATGGTGTTGGCGGACTGGGACAGCGGCCGCAGGTCTACTGTGGAAATCCAGGCCGATGCCCGGCGCCGTCTCGACGACATTGCCGGCGCGCGCACCTTCATCCGCGGTGGCGGTGGCCTCGGCCGCGGCAGCGGTGACCCGGTGCAGTTCGTGGTAACCGGCGACAGTTTCGAGGAGCTGGCACAGTGGCAGGACCTGTTGCTGGAGCGCATAGCGGAGAATCCCGGGCTGGTGGGGGCCGACACCGACCTGCGGCCAACCAAGCCCCAGCTGCGGGTCAGCATCGACCGCAACCGGGCCGGTGATCTCGGCGTGAATCTGGTTGATGTCAGCCGTGCCCTGGAGACCCTGCTGGGCTCGCGCCGGGTGACGACCTTCATCCTCGCCGGGCGCGAATACGATGTCATCGTGGAAGGTGAGCGCGACAGTCAGCGGACCCTCGGCGACCTCAGCAGTATCTATGTGCGCTCCGCCGGCAGCGGCGAGCTGGTACCCCTGGGCAGCCTGGTGACCGTGCGTGAACAGGCTGACGCCGGCAGTCTGAACCGCTACAACCGGGCGCGGGCCCTGACCATTACCTCGGGCCTGGCGCCGGGCTACGCCCTGGGCGATGCCCTCGCCTACCTGGAGGACCTGGTGCGCACCGAACTGCCAACCAACGCCAATTTCGACTATAAAGGCGAGTCCCTGGAGTACCAGACCAGCAGCAACGCGGTCATCTTCACCTTCCTGCTGGCCCTGCTGGTGGTGTACCTGGTGATGGCCGCCCAGTTTGAATCCTTCGTGCACCCCGCGATAATCCTGCTCACTGTGCCGCTTGCGCTGGCAGGGGGGCTGGGCGGGCTGTGGCTGTTTGACCAGACCCTGAATATCTACAGCCAGGTGGGGATGATCATGCTGGTGGGGCTGGCGACCAAGAACGGCATCCTCATCGTCGAGTTCATCAACCAGATGCGCGATGCCGGCTACGAATTCATGGAAGCGGTGCAGCGGGGCGCGGCACGGCGGCTGCGGCCCATCATCATGACCGCCTTCACCACGGTGGTCGGCGCCGTGCCCCTGGTGGTATCCGGAGGGCCGGGGCACGAGGTACGGACGGTAATCGGGGTTGTCATCA
Organism: Haliea sp.; assembly: GCF_040222615.1. Classification (GTDB taxonomy): domain Bacteria; phylum Pseudomonadota; class Gammaproteobacteria; order Pseudomonadales; family Halieaceae; genus Haliea. The sequence continues at coordinate 1,090 of NZ_JAVKCQ010000094.1, read as the reverse complement.
TGTGCGGGGTGACCGTGGCAACGCTGATTACCCTGTTCCTGATTCCCATGGCCTATGCCTTGCTGGCGCGGGGCACCGGTTCACCGCTGGCGACCAGCCAACAGCTCGACCGGGAACTGGCTGAGGCGACTGTCGAATAGGATTTTCTGCCTGCTGTATTGCCAGCTTCGCAAGGGATGCTAGAGTGTCGGCTGTCTGGTGCAGTGCCGGGGAGGCAATAGTGCGGATTACTGAATGGCTGAAAACGCTCGCGGCGGAGAATGGCTCGGATCTTTACCTGAGCACCGGGGCACCGCCCTGTGCCAAGTTTCAGGGGCAGCTGCGACCCATCGCCAGCGAGCGCCTCAAGCCCGGCGAAATCAAGGAGATTGCGTACGAGCTGATGGACCCGACCCAGCGCGCGGATTTCGAGCAGGAGCTGGAGATGAACCTGGCGACCTCAATACCCGGGTCTGGCCGGTTTCGGGTAAATATCTTCATGCAGCGCAACGAGGTCAGCATCGTGGCGCGGAACATAGTTGCCGAGATTCCCAACTACAAGGATCTGCGCCTGCCGGAGATCCTGACCGAAGTGATGATGCGCAAGCGCGGCCTGGTGCTGTTCGTGGGCGCCACCGGCTCTGGCAAATCCACCTCGCTGGCGGCGCTGATCGACTATCGCAACAGCAACAGCGCCGGCCATATCGTTACCATCGAGGACCCTGTGGAGTATGTCCACAACCACAAGAAATCCATCATCAATCAGCGCGAGGTCGGGGTCGATACCCGGAACTGGCACAACGCGCTGAAGAACACCCTGCGCCAGGCGCCGGACGTGATCCTGATCGGGGAGATCCGCGACCGGGAGACCATGGAGCACGCGATCGCCTTCGCCGAGACCGGGCACCTGTGTATCTCCACCCTGCACGCCAACAATGCCAACCAGGCCCTGGACCGCATCATCAACTTTTTCCCTGATGAGCGCCACAAGCAACTGTTTCTCGATCTGTCACTGAACCTGGTGGCTTTTGTTTCGCAGCGGCTGATTCCGACGCCGGATGGCAAACGCGCCGCGGCCATCGAGATATTGATTGGCACCCCGCGCGTCTGT
>NZ_JAVKCQ010000093.1:0-28772 GCF_040222615.1 Haliea sp. | reverse complement strand
TCAGCGACAGCATCAGCGACCAGAATGGCCGCCTGCTGATTGCCATCCACGGCCTGAGCATGAATGATCGGGAATGGACCTGGCAGAATCACAACCATATCGAGGCGCTGGCCAACCAGCATGGGTTCACGCCAATCTACGTCTGCTACAACTCGGGGAAGCACATCTCCGACAATGGCCGGGAGCTGTCCGCGGCGATCGACGCACTGGTGGCCGACTGGCCCGTGCCGGTGGAGTCCAGCACCCTGATTGGCTTCAGCATGGGTGGGTTGGTTGCCCGCAGCGCCATGCTCAGTGCACAACAGGCACAGCAGGACTGGATAGGCCGGGTGGATAAAGCCGTGTATATCGGCACGCCGCACCACGGCGCGGTCATGGAGCGCGGCGGCTTCTGGCTGCAGAAACTGCTGACCTACAGTCCCTATACTGCGCCCATCGCGATGCTGGGCAGGGTTCGCAGCGACGGCATTACCGACCTGCGTCACGGCAACCTGCGCGAGGAGGACTGGCAACACCACGACGCCCACAGCGACAACGCCGACTATCGCGTCCCCACGCCGTTGCCCCCGGGCGTGGAGCACTTCGCCATCGCCGCGACCCTGTCAAAAAAATCCGGGGAGCGGCTCGGCAGGATGCTCGGCGATGGCCTCGTGCATCCTTCAAGCGCCACCGGCAGGCATGCCGATCCGCGGTACGATCTCGGGTTGAACCGCGACCACACGCGCATTCTGTACGATCTCGACCACCTGGAAATGTTGCGCGACTCGCGGATTACGCATCAGCTCGCAACATGGCTGGGCTAGACCCAAGGCGGCCGCAGGGCGCGTAGCCCGTCCCACAGCTGAGCTCCGTGCTCATGCCCTGATCCTCGCCAAGCCCACCAGCCACCTGGACATGGAAGCTATCGGGGCCCTAAGGCTGTCGCTGTCAGTGTCGTGGCCCCTGCGGCCGTGGTGCTGATGGCGGTGCTGATGGCGGGCCGGTAAACGACAACTCACCAATGATGACCTATCCTAGAAATAAACGAGGAGGTCGCGGCATGCGAAGATTATTGCCAATTCTGACCCTGGCGCTGATGTCCCTGCCCGCCCGGGCCGCAGACTACGCGATAGAAGCTCCACCACGCGCCCACATCCGCGAGACCATAGAGATTCGCTGGACCGCGCCGCAAGCCGAAGGGCTGCTGGAGATCCGCGGCCCCGGCGACACCCCGGGACGGGCCAGCTACGCCTACGTGCGCAAGAATCCACAATCAATTCTGGTACCGGAACAGCCGGGCGAGTATCGCATCGTCTACGTCCGGGAGAACGAGGTTCAGGCCAGCGCCACACTGACGGTGTTTCTGCCCGACGCCAAGCTGGCGGCACCAGCCAGTATCGACGCCGGCGCCGATTTCGAGATCGCGTGGACCGGACCCAACAGCAACCAGGACCGACTGGTGATCGCGGCGCGCAACGGCCCACCCATACGCGGCGCCAGCTATACCTATATCGGCAACAGCCGCGGGGGCAAGGCAAAGCTGCGGGCGCCACTGGACGCGGGTGACTACGACGTGGCCTATATCAGCGGCTCGACCATCCTGGCCCGGGCAGCGATATCCGTAGGCTCGATTCACGCGACCCTCAGCCACCCGGCGCAGGTCCATGCCGGTGGTCAACTGCGCGTGATCTGGGAGGGCCCGCGTAATGCCCAGGACCAGATCACCTTCGCCGCCCGGGACGGTGCACCAGTCCGCGGCAGCAGCTATGCCTACGTCGGCAATTCGGACGACAACGCCGTCAACCTGCGCGCGCCGGAGCAACCGGGAGCACTGGATGTTGTCTATACCGCCGGCGGCCGGTCTGGCGGCCGGGTCATCGGCCGCAGCCCGGTGCAGATCGTGCCCGCGCAGATCGCGCTCAATGGCCCCGGGGAGGTGCAGGCGCTGGCAGCTTTCAGCGCCACCTGGCAGGGTAACGGCAATCCGGGTGACCGGATCCTGGTACTCAGCGACGACAACGAAACCCTGGCCTACCGCTATATCCGCACTGAAGACCCCGCTACCAGCCTGATCGCACCGCCCACGGCGGGCGACTTTCAGCTGGTCTACGTCACCCGGGACGGGCGCGAAATGGCCAGGCAAGCGCTGCGGGTGCTGCCGGCCCCGGAACCACCCGGTACCCTGCTGGTGCAACAGGCGCGCCCGGCGCTGGGCACCGACGACGCGGTCGGGGTAATTTTCGACGCCTCCGGGTCGATGCTGCAGCGCCTCAATGGAACGCGGCGGGTGGAGATTGCGCGCCAGACCCTCGCCGGACTGGTCAGCGACACCATCCCCCCCGGTACCGGCTTTGCGTTGCGGGTATTCGGCCACCGCGAGGCCGGCAGCTGCCGCACCGACCTGGAGATTCCCCTGCAGCCCCTGGACCCCGCCAGCGCCAACGCCGTCATCAACGACATTACCGCCATGAACCTGGCGCGCACCCCGCTGGGACGATCCCTTGAGCTGGCCGCCGCCGACCTGGCGGCAGTGCCGGGCAAGAGGTTGCTGATCGTGCTCACGGATGGCGAGGAAACCTGCGAGGGCGACCCCGCCGCCGCGATCGCCGGCCTGCGCGGCCGGGGCTGGGATATCACCGTGAATATTGTCGGCCTGGCGATTGCTGACGCCGCCCTGGCGGCGGAATTCAGTGCCTGGGCAGACCTCGGCAATGGCAGCTACTTCAGTGCCAGCGACCGCGACTCACTTAAAGCGGCGCTGCTGGAAGCGACCATTACCCGCTTTACGGTGAGCAATGCTGCGGGAGAAACCGTTGCCCGGGGACGCCCGGGGGAACAGCTTTCCCTGCCACCGGGGGACTACCTGGTGCTGTGGGGACAGGGCGCGGCAACGCCGGTAACTGTACCGCCCGGGCGGGCGGCCACGGTGACGCTGGAGTGAGCCCGGCCCGCGGCTAGTCCGGCTGGTGCGGCGGATCGATATCCGGCGCCGGGGCCGGTGCGGCACTGCCTTCCTGCAGCAGCACTGCCAGCCGTGCCTGCAGCAGGCTCGCGTGCTCGCGCTCTTCCGCCGCAAACTCCGCGGCGTATTTCACGATTTCGGGGTCCACGGACTGCGCGGCGACAGCGCCGTAGAAATCAGCGGCTGCGCTCTCCTGCTCGATCATCAGGCGCAGAGCAGTCTCCGGCCCCATTTCGTAGCGCAGCCTGGCGTAGGCACCGGTCTCCGGCGGCTCCTCGTCGGGCCAGGTAAACTCCCAGGGCTTGAGGCGCGGCAGGCTGTGCCCCTCGCAGATAGCCGCAACCTCCCGGGCATGCAAATCGCTGTAGGTGGCCAGTTCGTCGAACAGTTCTGCCAGTGCCCGCTGCTGGTGATGTCGCATGGTGTCGGCAAACTCGCGCAAACGCTCGGCGGACTCCTGCTCCAGTTCCAGGCTGTGGGCGAGAAACAGCCGCAAATCCGAGACCAGCTCGTTAGTCACAGTACGAACTCCGCCCGCGGGTCACGCCCGCCAGGCTGCCCATGGGGCCGCGGCCATACCGGGCGCGGACTGCGGTACAGGATACCCTTGCCGAAGCCGTCATCGGCGTGAATCAGGGCTGCGGCCTCGGCGGCAGATTCGGGGACGCCGTCCACGCTGTGCACCCGCTGTTTCCACGCGGTTTGCTCCGGCACAAAGGTCACGCACTGGCTGAGCACATGAATGAAGGCAAAGCCCGGAAAGGCCATGCCCTCAAAAATCAGTTCCGCCAGGCCGTTGGGATCACCGCTATAACCGCGGGCGATGAAACCGGCGCCGCTGGCCAGGGCGATGGCGCAGGGCTGGAAGGCGCGCACCTCGGTACCGTGCGGGGTCAGCTTGCCGTCCAGCCAGGACTCCGGGCTGGTGGGCGAAGCCTGCCCCTTGGTCATGCCGTAGACCTCGTTGTCCATGGCGATATAGACGATATCCACGTTGCGGCGGCAGGCGTGGAGAAAGTGGTTGCCGCCAATGGAAAAACCGTCGCCATCGCCGCCCACCGCCACGACCTCCAGCTCCGGCCGCGCGACTTTCAGGCCGGTGGCGAGTGGCAGCCCGCGGCCGTGCACGCCGTGGAAACCGTAGCTGCTGACGTAGGCTGGCAAGCGCGATGAACAGCCTATGCCGGAGATGATCGCCGTATTGTGGGTTGCAAGCTCGCGCGCGGCCATGGCCTTGGTGATGGCGTTGAGCACACTGTAGTGTCCGCAGCCCGGGCACCAGATAGGCTTGATCCCGGATTTGTAGTCCCTGGCTTTAAGCGACATCAGCGATCTCCAGCGCAGCGAAAATATCCCGGGGCTGTATCGCCGCGGGGCCCGGCAGCGCCAGGCTGTCGAAGGTGCAGTGCGGCAGCAGGGAGCGCAGGTAGTGCCACAGCTGCGCGCCGTGGTTGTGCTCCACCACCAGCAGGCGGCTGGCGGACTCGAGCAGGGCACCCAGCTGTGCCAGCGGCAGCGGCGCCAGCAGGCGCAGGCTGAGCACCGCGACCTCGTGCCCTGCGCGTGCCAGACTCTGCCGCGCCTCCAGCGCGGAGGCGGTGACCGAGCCCATGCAGATGATAACGGAGCGCCCCTCCACCTGCCCGGTGAGATCTGCCCAGCGCTCGCCGAAGTCGAAGCCGGTGAGCTTGCGCAGGCGTTTGTCCAGCTGCAGACGGTGGTCCCGTGAGCGCGGTGACGGGATGGCGTTCTCGCCGTGCTCCAGGCCATCGGCGGTATACATGTGGCCCGGCTCCCCGGGCAGCGCCAGCGGCGACACCCCGGAGGCCGTGTCGCGGTAGCGCAGATAGGGCTCCGCCGGTACCGCGTGCTCGACCACTGCCCGCGGCAGCTCGCTGCCCGGCGCATCGAAGACCTGTATCGATTGGCCGAGGGACTGGTCGCTGAGTACGATCACGAGGGTCTGCAACCGGGTTGCCAGCTGCACTGCCCACGCGGTGGTGAAGTGGCAGTCGGCAATCGATTGCGCCGCCAGCACGATGTGCGGGGCATCGCCATGCAGGCCGTAGAGCGCCAGGTTGAGGTCGCTCTGTTCGCTCTTGGTGGGAATGCCCGTGGAGGGACCGCCGCGCATGACATCGACCACCACCGCCGCAGTCTCGCTGGCGACGGCAAGCCCCATGGCCTCGCTCATCAACGCCATGCCCGGGCCCGATGTGGCGGTCATGGCCGGTACCCCGCCAAACCCCGCACCAATCACCATATTGATGGCCGCGAGTTCATCCTCCGCCTGCACCAGGTGCCCGCCGTAGTGCTCGATGTGCCGCGCCAACCATTCCAGCAGATCCGACGCGGGCGTAATGGGATAGGCCGCGACAAAGCGCACCCCGGCCTCCAGCGCACCCAGCGCCGCCATCTGGTTGCCACTGGCGAGCCAGCGCGGGGGCGCACTAGCCGCAGGCGCGGGCGCCGGTAACGCTGCAAGCAGCTGCGCCAGCGGCTCAGGCAGGGGCTCCGCAAACCCTGCCCGCAGCGCTCTGCAGGCGGCGTCCCGTGCGGCTTCATCGTGTTTTTCCAGACGCGCGAGCAGCAGGGCCTCGGCTGCGGCGCAGGTACCCCCAAGGCCCCTGGCGAGCATCCCGAGCAACACCATGTTCAGCCAGCCTGAGTCTGCAGCGGCGGCAATCCCTGCGGCGTCGATGGTCAGGAGATTGTCAATGGTGAGCCCGGGGGGCGGATCGTCGCTGCCGGTGTGCAGGACCAGGGTGCGGGCGCTGACTGGCACCTCATCGGCAAAGCGTGCGAAGTTCTGCCAGTCCAGCGCAATCAGCAGGTCTATCCTGGCCGGGATCGTCGCTACCGGTGCGTTGCCCAGACGGACGATGGCAGCGGATTCGCCACCGCGAATCTGCGGGCTGAAGGTCTTTTTCAGCATGCCGTAGCCGCCGCTCTCCGCGAACAGCCGCAGAACCAGTTCGCCGGTCGAGATTGCGCCGGCACCGCCGCTGCCGCTGATTGCCAGGGTGAGAGTCATCATAAATCTTCCGTTTTATACAGCGCCCGGACAGGAAACAGTCAGGTCGAGTATAAACACAATGGTACAGCGATCAATGTCGGCGCTGCTGGGGAAGGTCGCTTCAGCGAAGAAAGCCATGAAACTGGCGCCGGGAACAGGTATCGTAGTCTTTTCCCTTGATTTTCCGGTCCTGCACAACAGGACACTAGGTCTACCGAGTCATGCATTCCCCGCTCCTCAGCACCAAACTGTTCGTGCCGTTGCCGCGCCCGGATCACGTCGACCGGAGACGCCTGCTGGACACTCTCAACTCGGGAATCCATCGACGCCTGACCCTGGTCTCCGCCGGCGCCGGCTTTGGCAAGAGCACCCTGCTGGCTGCGTGGCAGCCCGAGTGCGGGCGGAACATGGCCTGGCTGTCGCTGGAGGCTGACGACAACAACCCGGCGCGATTCCTGCGCTACCTGCTGGCCGCCCTGCAGCGCATTGAGCCGCAGTGGGGAGAGGAACTCACCAGCGTACTTGCGGCAGACCCGGGAACCGACGCGCGCAGCCTGCTCACCGCGCTGGTGAACGCTATTGCCGTCCGGCCGGTGGCAACCGTGCTGGTGCTGGACGACTATCACCTGATTACCAGCCAGGCGATACAGGAGGCCGTGGACTTTCTGCTCACCCAGGCCCCGCCCTGCCTGCATATCGCCATTGCGACCCGGGAGGACCCGCCTCTGGGGCTGGCCCGCCTGCGCGCCCGGGACCAGCTGACCGACCTGCGCATGAGCGACCTTCGCTTCACGCCACCAGAAGCCCGCGAGTTCCTTAACCGCACGATGGGCCTGGAGCTTGGCGATGGGGACGTCGCGGCCCTGGAGGCCCGCACCGAAGGCTGGATCGCGGGACTGCAGATGGCGGCACTGTCACTGCGCGGCCGCAGCGACAGCGCCACTTTCATTTGCGCCTTCGCGGGCAGCCATCGTTTCGTGCTGGATTACCTGGTCGAGGAGGTGCTCCAGCGCATGCCGGAATCAACGCGGGAGTTTCTCCTGCAGTGCGCCATTCTCGACCGCCTGACAGCCCCCCTGTGCGACGCCGTCACCGGGCGCAGCGACAGCGCCGCGCGCCTGCTACAACTGGAACGGGAAAACCTGTTTCTCGTCCCCTTGGACGAACACCGGGAATGGTTCCGCTATCACCACCTGTTTGCCGACGTTCTGCGCATGCATTTACAGGAGCAGGACAGGTCGCCGTCCAGCCTCCACCGCAGTGCGAGCACCTGGTACGAAGCGAAAGGCATGGCAGAAGATGCAATAGGCCATGCGCTCGCAGCCGGTGACACAGAGCGGGCCGCGCACCTGCTCGAGCGGGCCTGGCCGGTAATGCACGTTCAGTCCGCCACCGGCGTACCGGGCGAGTGGATTGACGCTCTCCCCGCCGCCACGGTAAGCGCCAGCGCGGCGCTCAGTGTGTATGCGGCAATAGCGCGATTGCCTGTAGACCCGGAAGCGGTAAATCGCCACCTTGCCGATGCCGAAGCCCTGATCCCGCCCGCCGGCAGCAATGACCCCGGGCTGACTGCCGATGAGGAGCGGCCCACCCTGCTTGGGATGATCGCCATTGCCCGCGCCTATCAGGCCGCTGCGCGGGGCCAGCCCGACGAGGTGGCGATGCACAGTGAAAACGCGCTCGCGGTACTGCCGGCAACAGCCTGGGTATGGCGAGGCGCCGCCTCCTCGCTGCTGGGTTTCACCCAGTGGTCGCAGGGTAACCTGGAGGGCGCACTGCTCAGCCTCGCCGGAGGAGGTGAGCAGATGCGCGAGGGTGGAGACCTGAACTCCGCCATTGGCACACTTTGCCTGATGGCCGATATCCAGATTACCCTGGGGTCACTGGAGCAGGCGCAGGCGCTGTGTGAGCAGGCCCTGCAACTGGCGTCCCGCAGAACCGGTATCGCGCCGCAGAGCAGCGGCGACGCCTGCGTGCTCCTTGCCGCCATCGCCGTGGAGCGAGGTGAGTTGGAACAGGCCGAATGCCATCTTGAACACGCCGAAAGTTTCGGCCCCCACGCGCAGATTCCCGAGACCCGGCATCGACGGCATGTGGTCAGTGCACGGATCGCCGCCGCGCGCGGCGACTACGCGCACGCACTGGAATGCATCGATACCGCCGCCGACGTGCAGCAGCAGCACAACCCACTGCCGGACCAGAGGCCGGTGAGCGCATGGCGCGCCAGAATTTTGCTGCAAAGCGGCGACGTCCTGGCCGCCGGGGCCTGGGCCGAGGGATCAGCGCCCGATAGTAACGGGGAGGTCAGCTTCCTGGACGAATTCGCCCTGACCACGCTGGCCTACTGCCAGGTCGCGGTGGCTCGCTTGCGCGCCGACGCATCGCTCGCCGCAGGAGCATGTACCCTGCTGGAAAAACTCGCCCTGTCGGCAAGGGCCGGCAAGCGTCTCGGCATCCTGGTCGAGATTCTGCTGCTCAGCGGCTTTGCCCGCAGGCAGCTGGGACAGGCAGGGCTCGCCGCATCTGCAGTCAACGAGGCGCTTGTGCTGGCCGAACAGGGCGGTTTCTGGCAGACCCTGGCCAGCCACGGTGCCGCCCTGGCCGAGCTCCTGAGCAGCGCCGAGGTGGACACCCGGCAAACGAGGCTGGCACGCGCCCTGCTTGTGGCACTGGCGCCGGCAAAAGCCTCCCCGGAGCAGCAGTTACTCCCGGAACCCCTCAGTGAACGCGAGAAAACTGTGCTTCACCTGCTCGCCAGCGACCTCTCCGGGCCGCAAATGGCGGAGCGGCTGTACATTTCGCTGAACACCCTGCGCACGCATACACGGAATATCTACCAGAAGCTGGGTGCCCGGAATCGCCGCGAGGCGGTGCGGCTGGCCAGCGAGCGCGGACTGGTCTGACGCCGGCTGCAGGCTCCTCCGGCGCGCGACCACCTGGCTGATCAGCCAGGCCAATCGAAATCACCCTATAAATCACCACATCTGGTGAGCCGCGCTCATCAGCTCCCGCCCTATTCTCTCCCCCGTCAACATTGCAGCATCACGCGGCTCCCGCCAGGAGCAGCCGCACCAACATATGAACGGCTATTGGAGAGTCACGACATGAAAAACGCTTCGATCATCAAACGCTCCGCGCTGGTTTTGGCCATTCTGGGTCAAGCCCATATTGCCAATGCGGAAGACTGGACTGGCAGTGTGGCACTGGGGCTGGGCTCGAAAGAGCTGGACAGCCGCCTGTGGCAGCGCGCAGATGAACAGGACTCGATCAGCCTGATCGCGGATATCGGCAAAGCAAGCTGGCCGGTCAGCATCGCTGTCGATCTGCACGGCACCGGCATTGACAAGAGTGACAGCGCTGATCCCTATGAAGGGTACACAGCGGAACTGCATCTGGGCGTGCGTCGTGCCTGGGATATCGGCGGTAGCGGCTTTCAGTTCTATGCCGGGGGTGGCCTTGCTTTCGGCTATGCGGAAACCAAGTTCGGGGCGAACCCCGAACTCTCGGGCGATGGGCGCGGTACCGGCTACTGGGCCGGCCTGGGCCTCCGCTATCGGATCAATCAGCAGTTTTCGGTTGGCACCGATTTTCGCTACGCCGATTTCAATATCAAGCATATTGATGACAGCGACACGTCCGGCAGTCGGCAATTCAGTATCACCGCGACATACCACTGGTAAAAACGGGGAATTCGCCTGACCTGACTCTTTCGGAGCTCGCTATGACGTCCGCCGGCCAAGGCTATCTAATATCGATCAAGAACCACATAGACCATCGCTGGCTTGCGGACGTCAGCGGCGCGCAGCTCAGCCACCGCCCCGACGGCACCAGTTCGGTGTTGCTGGCCGGAATAGACCAGGCAGGGCTAATGTCGCTGTTGCGTCGTCTGCATGACGGCGGCATGGAGGTGCTTGGGGTGGAGTGTCTGTCGGCGTTTACTCGGAGATAGGCAGGGATACAGCGGGCTGCCTTGCGCTTATCCTCGTCCACCGGTAGCGGTAGGCAAGACCAGTCGCCAGACAGCCGGTCAGGTCGTGTCACAGGAAACCGCCACAGCGCCAGACTGCTCCGACCCTGGATGGATGCACCGACGACGTAGCCAATCAGCACAAACCATGCGGCCGCAAAGCCGAGCCCTGGCGTGACGCCTCTGTTATCCAATCCGGGCATCCTCCAACCCGCCGCAAACCTCGTCCAGCGCTGTTCTCACGATTTCCATGGAAGTCGGTTTCAGGGCCGTCTCCACCTTCAATGCAGCGTTCAAACGGGAAACCGGTGTGTCGCCGGCTGAGTACAGAAACACACATCTGGATGCGGGACGCTGAGCCGGCCCCTTCCCTGCGTTCGTCGCCTCGACGTTCACCATCGACGACAAAGCGCGGGGCGGTGTGATTGTCATCGCACTGGAAAAAGAGCCCTGGCGCATGAGGGTCAACGCGTTGTCGGGAATGGACCCGGCATTAACGAACATCGGACTCGACCGGAACAGCCCCCGGTGGAAATTCGCTGAACTGTGGCAATTCGTCAAGGATCTCGTACCAATCTGCCTTTGAAGATACATGCATATGCGCCTGGGGCAAGAGTGTCGGGCTACTGTTCAATGCACCATATCTCACATGTACCATAGCGGTAGCTGGTTTTTCGCCGTACAGCGTCGACCCACAATTGGTACAAAAGCAAGAGACAGATTCTTTGCTTCGACTGAATCTCTTTACATGCTCTTCACCCGTTGTGACTGAGAAATGTTCTTTAGGGATTCCGCCTATGGCTGTTCCCGATGCGCCTGAAGACTTTCTGCACATGGAACAATGACAGTAGCCAGAGTAAATAAATTTATCCTGAACACTGAACTCCACGGCTCCGCAAACGCAACTTCCGCTGATTATTGCCATGTGGGTACCTTTATATTGCCTGTAATAGAACCAATAATTTATCCGCAGACTTGTTATCTATGTTCTTGAGAAGTGATTCTGACTTGGCATCGAGGGTAACCGAAGCATTCCTGAACAACTCTTCTCCCGCGGCAGTTATCTTTACCAGGCTCACTCGGGCGTCTCTCTCATTTGTTTCCTTGGTGACAAGGCCGATTTTTTCCATAGGCATTAGCATTCTGGTGATTCCCGATGCTGTTCGCGCCAGCGCTTCAGCGATATCTATGCGCCGAAGTGCATGATTGGGGGCCTTCATCAGATTAAGCAACACCATGTATTCCGTTAACCCTATGCCGTGAATGGCACCCAGGCTATTGTCTAAATGTTTAGAAATAATCGCCGAGTTCAGCCAGAGGCTCTTGCTAATTGCCCCATACTTGGATTTGGATTCCATGATAACTACTTCCTATATACTTGAGTTGTGCAGTATATGTGAGCATATTGTGTTGTCAATGTTTTATTGGATTGATAAGACTGGCGGAGTATCGCGCTGATCGAGGGAAGGCAGCCATTCGCTATGCAGCACCGGGTACACAGCGCACTCCCCGTGCACTTGGAGCTTTTTCGAGAGCAGCCTGAGGCCCCCGATTGGTGCACTCATTCAAAGGGCCAGCTGCAATGACCCAGCTGATCAATTTGCCACCACCAGAGGCTTGGCCTACGATTGCCGCCCCGCCTCCGCAACAAGGTGCAGATAATGAAAAAGGCAGTAGCGGTACTGGGCCTGCTCACCGTCCTGATACTGGTCGCCTACAGCCAGCGAGCGGGTATCGCCGCGCGTTTGCTGGAGCGGGGCCTCATGGCCCGCATGGGCGCCGACCGGGTGGCGGAACTGGAAGACGGCCTGCACCTGGCCCTGTGCGGCGCCGGCGGCCCCATGCCCGCCCCCCGGGCCTCCGGTCCCTGCGTAGCAGTCATTGCTGGCAAGCAGCTGTTCGTGGTGGACGTGGGCACGGACAGCCCCCGCAACCTTACCCGACTGGGATACCAGCCCGGCAGGCTACAGGGCGTATTTCTTACCCACTTCCACTCGGACCACATCGACGGCCTGGGTGAACTGGGCACCCTGCGCTGGGCCGGTGGGGACAGCCTCACGCCCCTGCCCGTCTATGGCCCGCCCGGCGTGGAGCGGGTGGTGGACGGCTTCAATGCCGCTTATGCCCAGGACTTCAGCTATCGCCACGCGCACCACGGGGATCTTGTCACGCCCCTGAGCGCCGCCGGGCTGCAAGCCTTTCCCTTCGCCACGCCGCCCATGGGCGAACGGGTGCTGGTCTACGAGGCAGGGGGGCTCACGGTAGAGGCGCTGGCAGTGGACCACTCGCCGGTAGAACCCGCGGTGGGTTACCGTTTTCGCTACAAGGGCCGCTCGCTGCTGATCACCGGTGACACGGTGAAGCTGGCCAATATCGAACAGTTCGCGCAGGGTGTAGACCTGCTGGTACACGAGGCCCTCGCCCCCAACCTCGTCAACATGATGCACGACACGGCGAACAAACTGGGTAACGAGATCATGGCAAAAATCACCCACGACATCCTCGATTACCACGCCACCCCGGTGGAAGCCGCGGAAACCGCACGCGACGCCGGAGTCGGCCACCTGCTCTACTACCACATCGTTCCGCCGCTGGTCATTCCGGGCCAGAGGGCCCTGTTCCTCAACGGGGCGGAAAAAATCTTCCCCAACTACACCATCGGCGAAGACGGGGTCAGCTTCACCCTGCCCGCCAACAGCGACGAGATCAGGCTGACCCGCAAGCGGATCTAGCGCGCCCCCGGGCGGCGCGGGCGGCGCACATGCCAGCGTCGCCCGGCCCCTTGCTTGACTTCCAGCAGGAACGCGATACTCTAAGTTGTTCCGAACAAATAAGAAGATGTGACCATGCAAAACCTGATGGACCCGAATGTTCAGGCCTGCCCCTATCCCCTCTATAAACGCTTGCGAGCCGAGGCACCGATCTACAGGATGCCCGAAACCGGCTTTTACCTGGTCACCAGCTACGCGCTGTGCAAAGAGATCATTCGCCAGCCCGACCTGTTTATCAGCGGCGTTTCTCCACTGGCGTTGAAACCCGACGGGGCCACGCCTGAAGTCATGGCGGTTTACGAAAACCATGGCTGGGTACCCACGGCCTCCTGCTCCACCTCGGATCCGCCTCGGCACACCAAAGTACGCGCATTGTTATCGCAGCTGTTTACCACGGCCAAGGTGCGCGCCATGGCGCCCTACATCGAGCAAACAGCGCATTCCCTGATCGACGATTTCGAACAGAACGGCGAGTGCGAATTTGTCAAAGCGTTCGCCCATCCACTGCCGATGATTATCATTGCGGAGCAGATTGGCGTACCGGCGGAAGATCTCGAGATTTTTAAGCGCTGGTCTGATGCGATCGTGGAGCCGTTCGGCATGATGATCGAGAAAGAGCGCGAAATCGAGTGCGCCCGACTCGTGGTAGAGATGCAGCATTTCTTCAAGAAACAAATCGATTTGCGCCGGCGCGAGCCCCAAAACGATATCCTGACGACACTCGCTACCAGCGACTACAGCGACGGCTCGGAAATTCCCATGAACGAGCTGCTGTCCATCGTCACTATCGACCTGTTGGCTTCGGGCAACGAAACAACCACCGCCGGCATTTCCGCCGGCATGCTCATGCTCGCCGAGCAGCCGCAGGTCTTGCAAGCATTACGCGACGACCCCGGGCTCATTCCCACCTTTGTGGAAGAGGCTCTTCGACTGGAATCACCGGCGCAGGGCATGTTCCGAGAAGTCACCAGCGACACAAGCGTAGGCGGCGTCAACTTCCGTAAAGGGGATGTCCTGAGTCTCCGCTTTGGCGCCGCCAATCGGGACGCCACTGCTTTCCACTACGCAGACAGCATTGATCTGCACCGGAAAAAGGCCGGCAATCACCTCGCGTTCGGGGTGGGCCGGCATCACTGCGTTGGCGCCCCCCTGGCCAGGCAGGAGTTGATCATCAGCTTCCAGGTGATCGTCGACCGACTGCAGGGCATTGCCCTGAAGAACCCGGACACGGTGCACAAGTACACGCCGAGCTTCTTCGGGCGGAATCTGGAAACGCTGGAAATTACCTTCGAGTCCGCGAAGTCCGCGGCAGCAAGATAGCCAGGGGCAACAAGCACACCGGCATCGCAACCCGCTGCCAGCCGCGCACACAGCGCGGCATCAGGGCATGCACAGAGGGAAGGGAATATGGAACCGTTGAGCAGCGCCGAAATCGCGCGTTTGAGAACCCTGCTTGAGCTTGAAGAAATCCGTCAGTTGCGCATCGACTACTCCCAGGCCATGGACGAGCGCGACTTTGACAAGCTTATTGCCTGTTTTACCGACGACGCCCTGTGTGAATACGGGCCCTATGGCTCCTGGTCGGGCAAACAGACGATTCTGGAAAACTACCGGGCCAACTTTACCGGCGACCTGGCGCCGCCGTTTTCAACCCAACACTTCAACACCAACCACAAGATTGAGTTGCTCTCCGCTGATCGCGCGCGGGGAACGTGCTACCTGATCGATGTTGTCACCCATCTGCCGGCGGAGCAGAACCCGATACTCTGGTTCGCACTGTACGATGAGGAGTACCGAAAGGAGCAGGGGAAGTGGAAATTTTCCCGCTCCAGCCTGCAGTTCTTCTGGCCGCAACGACATACTGACGGACTGTAGACTCCGGTCTGCCGGCATGGAATGCCCGCGCAGCAGCGAACTGCCGCACTGTGCAATACTACGTCGAAGCCAGTCCGGAAAGTTGGAGAACAATGGATAAACTGGAAGCAATGCGGGTTTTCATTGCAGTCGCCGAGGAAGGCAGTTTTGTGGATGCCAGCCGCGCCCTGGATCTCTCCGCGCCTGCTGTTACGCGTTCAGTTGCGCGCCTGGAAAACGCCCTGGGAATCCCCCTGTTTCACCGATCCACACGACATGTCAGGCTGACCGACTCCGGACAGCGCTACTACAGCGACGCCAAGTCAGTACTTGAGCGCGTGGAAGAGGCCGAAGCCGCTGTCACGGGAATTTACTCTGAACCCAGCGGGGTTCTCACTGTTACAGCACCCGTACTGTTTGGTCAGCGGTATATCGTACCTGTCATTACTGCGTATCTGAGGAGGCACGCAAAGGTTTCGGTGAGTTCGGTATTTCAAGACAACGTTGTCAATCTTCTGGAAGAAAACGTCGACATCGCAATACGAATCGGCCATCTGGCCGACTCGAGCCTGTTTGCTACCCACGTTGGCGATATCAGACGCGTGGTATGCGCGTCGCCTTCCTATCTGAAGGAACGAGGTGTTCCACAAACACCTGCGGATTTGACCCGGCATGACATTATCCAGTCCACCACGGTAGAAGCACTCAGCACCTGGACGTTCGGCGATCTGAGAGTCAAGGTTTTACCTCGCTACCAGTGCAATCAGAATTCGGCGGCCGTCAGTGCCGCGCTTGCCGGTGCCGGCTTGACTCGCGTCATGTCCTATCAGGTTTGTGAAGAACTCAACTCCGGCAGGCTTCAGCTGGTTCTGGAAGACCACGAGCCTCCCTCGCTGCCCGTCCACGTCGTCTATCTCGGGGGGCGAAAAGCCAACGCCAAGATACGCTCCTTTGTCGACCTCGCAGTTGCACAACTCCGCACGAACCCGTTGCTCAATCCCAGCCCCTGAGCCACTCCCTGGCTGAAGCGTCCTTTCTTTCTACCTCCGGTGACTCACCTGGCTGAACACTGAGAATCAGGGCCTGCGGTCAGCCAGAAGCGCCCGTTCAGACCTGGCCAGCTATGGTGAGCAGGCCAATCAGGCCGTGGATGAGCAGTACAAGTCAGACAGTTACTGGATCCTGGGCGCCGCAGTAAAAGCCAGGGGCTACAACGCGTTCTTGCAGGGCCAGTTCAGACACAGCGATGTAGAGTATGACCGGGGAGATTTGAACACCGCACGTGTGGAGGCGTGGGCCGGCTATAGCCACTCCTTCGGCAACGGATTTCGCCTCACCTATCTACTGCGTGGACACACATCAGAGCTAGAACGTGGCACCGGTGACCGCATCCTCTGCTCCGACTTCGCATTTCAATTCGAACAATCAAGCGGGAAGCTCTATTGATGGCCCAGAACCCGGTGTGGCTGGTACACCTCCTCCAATCGGGCCAGATCTTCCGTGCTCAACTCAATCTCCAGTGCCGCGACCGCATCCTCGAGGTGCTGCATTTTGCTGGCACCAACAATGGGAGAGGTAATCTCCGGCCTCGCCAGTACCCAAGCCAGAGCGAGCTGCATGGAGGGCAAGCCCCTGTCTGAAGCCACTTCCCGCAATCGCTCCGCGACGGCAAAGTCGGCGTCCTGGTAGTAAAACCGTTGCGCAACCTTGTCGCCATCGGCACGCGCGGTATTGCGAGCCCTGTCTCCACCGTTGCCCGCGAGAAAGCCTCGCGCCAGCGGCGACCAGGGCAGGACTCCCACACCCATGTCGTTGCACAGGGGCAGCATTTCCCGTTCCTCTTCGCGATAAACCAGGTTGTACTGGGGCTGCATGGACACCAACCGTGTCCAGCCGTTGAGCTGGGCTGTGTACTGTGCCTTGCTGAACTGCCAGGCATGCATGGAGGACGCCCCCAGGTACAGGACCTTGCCGGCCTTCACCAGGTCGTGAAGCGCTTCCATGGTTTCTGCTATAGGCGTCTGGTAGTCCCAGCGATGAATCTGATAGAGATCAATGTAGTCCGTCCCCAAACGCCGGAGGCTGGCGTCCACCGCTTCAAAAATGTGCTTGCGGGACAAGCCGCCACCATTGGGGCCCTTGAAAATCGGAAAATAGACCTTGGTGGCAATCACCACCTCCTCGCGTCGTGCGAAGTCTTTCAGCGCACGACCGAGTACTTCTTCACTCTTACCGTGGGCGTAGTAGTCTGCTGTATCAAAGCAGTTGATACCCAAATCGAGTGCACGCTGGATGAAGGGGCGACTCTGTGCTTCATCGAGGGTCCAGGCATCGTGGGTGTGCTCGCCACCGGACTTGCCGTAGGTCATGCAGCCCAGCGTCAGGCGAGACACCTTCAAGCCGGATTTGCCGACATTGACATATTCCATAGTCATTTCCCGAATTATCTCCAGATTCAAGTGTTGCCGAGCATATACTCAGCAAGGATTTTCCGCTCATCAAAGTAGCCCCCAACAGCACCATTATTGAGGTGGCGCAAGCCGTCCATATATGACTAAACAGTGTCAAAGATTATCACCAACCTGTAGTGAGCCGCTGCCAGTTGTAAGGGATTCAGCTGTGGCTTCATGAGTACGGGTTGAAGTTCATCCCATTCTCGCGCCCTTGACGGGGTGTCACATAGTCGACAATATTCGAATTTTATTCAAGAATATGCATTCACGGGGCAGGCACCAATCCCACGTCAGTTGGCCTTCAAAGGAGATTGTTATGAGACGGGAAGCAAGCGATAGGCTACGTGCCAAGCTATTGGAATCTGGCGCTGCGGGCATGGTGCTTACCACCACCGACAACGTGGGATATTTGAGTGGATTTGAGTCGGTCATGGATGGGTGGCGATTGCCAGAGCCAATATCCGCGGTGTTTTTGCCGGCGTCAGCTGATTTGCCTGTGACACTGTTCCTGCCGGAAGCAAGCCTGATTAGCCTGGTCGTGGCTGCGAGGGAGGGGCAGGATCTGCTCTTCGATCGCCTGCGAACGTTTGATTTCCTTAATTTTTGTATCACCGCCAGATCCGTGGACATGGACCTGGAACTGCCGGCCGATGTAGTCGAGGAGCTCAATGCGCTCGCAACCTGTATTGATGGGAGCTGTGCGTCAAACATCATCAATGCGCTGGCCGAGTGTCTCCGACACCAGGGACTGGTTGGCAAGACTGTACTGTTTGATGATATGCGTGTCGGTATGGCGCTGAACCAGGCGAGTGGACAGAAATACGCGGATGGACTCGAAACCATCATGGCCGCTCGCTCGATTAAAACGTCGGCTGAGCTGGATATCTTCCGCGAAACCGGGAAAAAAGCCGATAGAGTAATGGAATTCACTGTGGGCGAGTTGCGCAGTGGACGAAGCTGGGCGGAGATCGAGAAGCGGGTGTCCCACTTCATGATTGATGAGGACATTGACCCGTTACCCCATAGCCCGATGTTGTTTGGCGGTAGCTATGACACCATCTTCAGGCCCGATTTGTTTCGTACGTTCTACGACAAGCCCTTTTCCCATGGTGATATCGCGATACTTGAAACGCAGGGGCGGTACAAAAATACCTGGATTGATATCAATCGAACAGCGCATTTCGGAGAGGCTCCTCCAGCCTTTCGCGAACAGCATGCTCAAATTCAGCGCTGTTTTTCAGAGATGGTGGCGCAACTGAAGCCCGGAGCGAATACCGCTGAAATTTGTGCGTCAGTTCGCTCTTCCACAGCACGGGATCTGACTGTCCCCGAAAAATTGCTGATGATTATCCATTCCATCGGACGCGTGCCGCTGGAAAGCCCCGTGCCTTTTCCGTCGACCGGACTACTGGCTGCCACAGAGGGCTTCGAGGTCAAGCCATCCATGGTGCTCAGTGTGGACTGCCTTTATTTCGGAAGCCGCTACGGGCCTTCACATATGGAAAACGTATTCCTGATTGGCGAGGACGGGGCGGACAGCATCTACAAGTATCCTCTGGAATTGATTGAGGTAGACTGACGGGTCTTCATTGTTAAGTGGGGAGAGCCGGCAAGCGGACACAACAACCCCCGCAGCGGCGGGGTCTCAGGGGGTTGCGTTGTTACTTTGAAAGTCGTCCAAAGACGTGTTTTAACGGATTCAGTCGCAACGTGCAGGACGCATGATCAAGGCGATGACGCGCGATACGTGTTCCAGCCAATTTCGGTTGCTTTTTTAGCGCCCTCGACAAAGAAGTCAAATCCGGCCGAGTTCGCGAAAAGCTTACCCGGACCAACCATCACCTCCGCCCGCATGATAATTAACGACTGACTGGATACATCCTCGAGAAGGGCAGACGCCAGGGCACCTTTTTTGCCAGTATCAGTACGCGCGTAGTATGACAGCAGGACAAACGCATCGTCACCCGGCTGCAATTTGGCCAAAAGCTGACTCGCCGTTCTCTGGGTGCCGGCAGGGCCGCTGCTGGTCGCAGCCCTCAGGCTCGCCTCGGAGGGACCGGGTTTGAACACTCCCGGACTCCAGATGCCGAACGTGACTGTCTCCGCGATCATGTTAATGAAAAAGACCTGCACTACATTGCCGCCTGACACCGCCGGCTTGTTGCCCAACAGCAAGCTGGAAGAAATCGCTCCGGCCACGCCGGTAAATGTGTTGATGGCTGCTTTGGAGGCAATCATGCCGGCGTATAGCAGGCCTTTCCTTGTTGCAGCGGTTGCTGCAGTGGCAAAGCCTTTCGCCACGTTGCCGACGAGGCCACCACCAATCGCACCAAAAATCGCCGACGTTGTCGCGTTCACGATAACCTCTTTCACAGTGACTTCGCCACCCAGGAGTGCCCGTATTCCATCTGAAGCTATAGAGATAACCGCATTGATCGCCGCCGCGATACCCAGTTCCTTCAGCGTGACCTCACCAGAAGGATCGCTGTACATCACGGGGTTGGCGTTGGCATAAAGGTAGCGGTGCAGCGATACCGGATCCCGCGCATTGCCACCGAAGGGATCGCGACTGATGAAGCGCCCCGTGCCCGGATCGTAATAGCGCGCCCGAAGGTACAGCAGTCCCTCCCCGCCGGCCTGCCACTCCCCCGAGAAACCATAGGGGTTATCCGCGCTTCCCGTGCGACTCCGAACGGACCCGAAAGCCGTGTAATCGTAGCTGTCGCTCACTCCACCGGCCTCGTCGGTGAGAAGGCGTACGCTGCCAGTAGCGTCGGCATGGTAGAACCGGTCACTGCTGCCATCGTCCGCCGACAGCAGACGATCACCCCAGTAATACTCGGCTAGCGGGGTGTCACTGCCGTCGACTGCGACCAGTGTCTGGTCGTAGCCAGTGAGACTGTTCTCATCAAACAGAAAGTTCTGTTCGTCGCCGCCCACGGTGCGTTGCCGCCGCTTGCCTCGGGCATCGTAGGCGTAGCTTGTCGTCCCGGTAGAGGTGGTCACGCGCAGCAGTTGCCCCTCCGCATCGTAGGTATAGCTGATCGTACCTTGAGGAGCCGTGCGCGAGACGAGACGGCCGTTGGGGTCATAAAAAAAGCTGGATGTACCCGCACTCAGGAGCTTGTCCGCCGAATCATAGGCCAGCAGGGTTCGAGCCTGCCCCGAAATCTGCCGAGTCAGTCGATTGCCAACCGGATCGTAGGTGAAGGTCTGTTCGAAAATCACGACACCGCCCGCATTGCGATGCGTCTCCTGCAGCAGTCGGTCGGCAGCGTCGTAATTGTAGACAACCGATTCGCCGTTACCGTGGTCTACCCGCGTGCGTCGACCCCCCGCGTCGAGCGTGTAGTCGTACGACGCGAGTGTGGACCCGCCCTTACGATGCTCGATACGAGTGAGCTGGTTGACGTTGTCATAGGTGAACGTGCTGACCACGTCGTTTGGATAAGCAATGGAAGCGACATTACCTACCGGATCGTAGCTGTAGGTCGTGGTATCACCGTCAGGTTCGGCCACAGTGTGCAGCCGGTTCAATGCATCGTAGGTATAGTTGGTGGTGCGCGCCGCCTGACCATTCACCTGTGTCGTCAGGGATGTACGATTACCAACGCCGTCGTAATCATACCGAACACTATGCCCACCCTCTGACCGGATCTCGCTGACCCTGCCGTCGGGATCGTAGTCGTATTCAACGGTTCCCCACAGGTTCGTTGCCCCGGCAAGTCGACCTTCCGCATCATAACGGAAGGACTCGCTGCTTTCGCCGCTGAGGTCTCGGCCGGTCGGCCGTCCAAACCCGTCGAAGGTGGCATCAATGTACTTGCCATCCGGAAGAACGGTTTGCTCAACCTGTCCCGCGGCGTTGTACGCATACCGCTCTGTGCTGCCATCCGGGTATTGCGTCTCGATCAATCGATCATTGGCGTCGTACACCATACGGGTCTTGCGGCCGTTGGCGTCGGTATGACTGATGCGATTGTCATTCTTGTCATAGCTAAACGTGGTCACAGCGCCATGGGTCTCCGTCACGGAAATCAGGTTGCTGTTGCCGTCATAGCGGTAACTCCTGGTCCTGCCCAGCCGGTCAGTTTCGGCGACCACGTTGCCAACCGCGTCGTAGTCAGTCGAATCACGGGTGCCATCCGGATATTCGGTCTCTAAGAGCCGATCGAGGGCGTCGTAGCGATAGCGGGTGAGGTTACCGCGGGCGTCGAGCCGGGAAGTCAAGTTGCCGACAAGGTCGTAGCTGAACACGGTGCGGTTACCGAGAGCGTCGGTCAGCACGGTGTTTCGACCGGCGGCGTCGTATTCGTAGGTCGTCACGTTGCCAGAGGGATCGGTCTCGGTAAGGAGACGGCCTTCCAGGTCGTAGCTGGATTCAAAGACACTGCCGGCAGGAAGCAGGCGACGAACCTGTCTCCCGAGGGGATCATACTCATAACGCGTCTCGTTCCCGGACCCGTCAACCGTTGTAATTCGGTTCCCGCGCCCGTCGTAGAAATGCCGCGTCACGGAACCATCCGGATCAACCACGCTGATGACATTCCCCGTCGCGTCCTCGGTAACCGTCACCGTGTTACCGTCCGCGTCCTGCATGGAGAGCAATTCGCCCAGGGGGTTGAAGCCAAAGCCCATGGTGTTCCCCGCGGGAGCCGTCACCGCGGTCAGCAGTCCGCGACCGTCGCGGCTGTAGGTATCGCTACCACCACGGGCGTCTTCCCGCGACAGCGAATTGCCGTTCGCGTCAAAGCGGCGCTGCAGACGATTTCCACGGCCGTCCACATACGCAGTCTGGAAACCGCGGGAATCGTACTCGAATCGCTTGACGATACCGCGCCCGTCGGTCTCGGCCACAAGATTCCCGGCGGCATCGGTGGTCAGTGCGCGGATGTTGCCCGCCGGGTCCTCTATGGACTTCAGACGGCCATTGCTTCCATACGCATAGCGGGTCTGACGGCCCAGGGCGTCCTCCTCCCGTGTAACCCTGTCCGAGGCGTCATAGGTAAACCGGGTTACTGCACCCAGAGGATCTGTCTCTGTCAGCAGGTTGTCCCGATTATCGTAGCTGTACGTCGTTGTCTCACCCTCGGCATTGGTCGTCGACAGTGTATTGCCACGAACATCGTACGTGTTGGTGGTAATACCTCCCAGCGGGTCAGTTACCCGTATAACATTGCCATTCTCGTCGTAGTCGTACACTGTGACGAAGCCATCGGCATCTGTAATCTGCTCCTGTCGAGCGCCCACGTCGTGATCGAAAGTGGTGGTCTCCCCATTGCCATTGGTAACGCTTATCAGTCGACCCAGCTCATCGTACTCATTCCTTGCAATCGCCCGGTTCAGTGGGTCGGTTATCCCGATGATGTGGTGATCTGCGTCGTAGTCGTACCGCGTGACGTAGTCTTCCTGGTCGCTATGCGTACGCAGATCACCGTTTGTATCGTAGCGGTAGGACTGCGAAAAGCCGACCGGGTCAGTGATCCGGGTAATCCGGCCCAGCGCATCGCGCTCGAGATTTACCACCGTACCGTTGGAGTGCGCAATGCTTGTCGCCGTCAGCGTCAACACCTGGCCACCCGGCGTCGCGATTCGCTGAACACCGTCGACCCGGTCAACATCGACCTGCGTACCATCCGGCGCGGTATATCGAAACAACGTGGGATCGTACACGCTGCCGTCACTATCCAGTCTCAGGCTCACCGGACCGGGTTGCGGCTCTAGAATGCTGACATTGTTGGACTCCAGGCTTGTCAGCGTGCCCAGCGTACCGGGCAGGGCGCGGAAGCTCACGGACTGGGAGAAAGGCGGAAAGGGTACGATCGGTGAGACCTTTGGCGCCACGACCATCTCGAACGCCTCGATACGCCCACCGGGCAGGCGCAGCGCGGCGATATGCACGTCATTGTCCGCAAGCCCGTAGCTCAAGCCCTGCCGGAATACCTGCCACCCGGACCCCAGCTCCCGATTCGTTCGCAGCTCAATGCTCTCGAGACCTAGCCGCCAACCCACGCCAAAATCACCGACTCGCTTGTCGCGGCTGTCATAGGTCCGGGCCAGAGTGATGGGAATGCCGTTCAAAGGCAGCTGAAGATCCACGTAGCGCAGGGTGAAATTGCCCACCTTGAGCTGCGAGTCAACCATGACCGTGATCGTGTCTTCGCTGACATTCCCGCCGCGGTCGAATACCTGCAGCCTCAGCGTGTAAAGACCGTTCAGTAACGTCGTTGGATCAAAGTCGGCGAACGGTCCGGAACTCACTGTGTTCGTACCCTCCGCAAAGACGATGAAGTCATCCTCACCCGCATAGCGGTAGGCCAGTTGCCATCGCAAGCGGTTGGTATCGCTGGCAATTCCCCTGACCGCCACAGGCGCAGTCAGAGCGTCCCCATTGCCCGGCGCTTCAATTCGCGCGATGGGGGCCAGGTCATCGTCTACCCGTGCCACCACCGTGAAGTCGGCGCTGCCCGTGACGCCGTGGAGGCGCGCTTCGGCCGTGAAATTTCCGGCGCTGTTTGCAGAGAACGTCGGCCCGCGGGTCCAGCTTGCAAGGCGTGTCACGTCCTGCGCTGTGCCGTCCGTAAAGATGCCCATAGCGCGCAGCGGCTGCGGCTCACCGGTAAGCAGACGCCGGTCGCTGGGGCTGACCTCAATGGACGCCAGCGTCTTGTTGCCGTCAATGCCGTTACAGCTCTGGTCGATCCCATCCCCGTCTATTTCCGGTGCGCCGGGATAGATCGCATCGGCCTCGTCGTTACAATCGCCCTCATTCGGGGTGAAGCCATCGCCATCGCCATCGGTGTCCGCCCGCGACGGGCCGCTGGAAAGGGTAACGCGTACTGCCGCACCGAGTTCGGCAACCGCACCGGCGGGTGGGTTCTGCGCGAGCACGATTCCCGCGTCAACTACCGGGTCGGACCGGAAGAAGCGCGATCCCAGTTCAAGATCGGCGGCAGCCAGGGCACTGCCAGCGCCTGCCTCGCTGAGACCAATGAGCTCCGGCACGGCCACCGGGTCGCCCACCGTGAGGGTGAATATCTGCGCCGAGGACAGGCCGAGGGTATCGGTAGCGGCCAGTGAGACCGGGTAAGCCCCGTTGCTGTCCGCGTACCAATCAATGGCGCCAGTTGCCGGGTCCATTGTCATACCCGGAGGACCGTTCAACAGCTCGAAACTGACCGCATCACCCGGGTCCACGTCTGTCACCAGGGGCTGGTAGCGATAGGACACTCCCGCGCTGGTCGCTCGGTCCGGTTCACTCAGGAAAAATGGCGGATTGCCGTTGGGTCGAACTTCGATATTCACAGTCGCAGTAGCCGAGTCAAACTCACCGTCGCTCGCGCTGTAGGTGAAGCTGTCGCGCTCCGGCTCCAGCGGATCGATATCCGGCTGAATCATGTGCCAGCCGTTGCGCCCCGGCTGCAACCAGTGCGGCGCGATGCTGCTGGGCACGCTGCCGTCTACATTGATCCAGGTAGGGTGGCTGTTTGTGCCAGAGCGAATGCCTCGCGCCGGCGGGAATGGCTCACCGGGGAGGTTGTCCCAGATCTGCACGGTGTCTGCACCAAACTCCGTTGCCATGTTGGTGATGATCTCAGCGGAACCGTCGCCGTCAACATCCGCTACGGTGAGCGCCTGATCGTAGTTATTGTTGGCTAACCCCGGCTGAAAAGTGATGACCGCGCCGGTTTCTCCATTAATGATGTACAGGCCGCCCTCCTGCTGCCCGCCGCCGGGCATGGCCAGGGGTGGCGCCTTGAACTGGATAAGCTCGTCGATGCCGTCGTTATTGAAATCAAAGGCGACCGGCGTCGAGGACCGTGACTCGGTGAATGTCTGTACAACAAACCCCTCGTCGACCTGATCCCAGAGGGGTTGCCCGTCGCTGTCGAAGGCACGCAAGGTTCTATCAACGCTACTTCCGCCATCCGACGGCAGCATCATCACAAACTCCGGGAACGGGTCTCCGTCCAACTCAGCCACGGTGATATCCGAGTAGGGGGCGGCGAATCCGCGACTATCGTAGGGCACCTGCCACTGTACGGCCCCATCATGGGAAAACAGGTAAAAATTCGAGGCATCGATGCCCAGAATTTCCGGAAACGCATCGTTATCAAAATTGGCGATGGCGACATTAAGAAAGTCGCTTCCGCCACCCGGTATGGTCTGCTCCACAGGCAGCTCAAAAAGCAGATTGCCCTCGTGATCCAGCACCAGCTGGTTCCAGATAATCTCGGTATCGCCGTCCATATCCAGGTCGACGATGGTCGGTGTGACGGCACGCGCGACGGTTCGCGTAATACCGCCTATGTACTCCCACAGAATTTCGCCGGTGCGGCCGTCGTAGGCCACCACCGCGTTACCAAAGGTATTGTTAAAAGTTGCGACACCGCCCACGTTAGTGAAACCGACAATGAGTTCCGTATCGCCGTCACCGTCCAGATCAACCGGAACCGGGCTTGCGTTTTGATGAAACGCATTTCCCACGCGGGGAAAAGAGACAACCTCAGACAGCCCCTCTGCGGGCCAATTTGCGAGCTGCGAGCCATCGAGATTTACGGCATAGAGCGCCTGCGGAAAGCTGGTGGTGGGAATTTGAGTGTTGAATCGGAAATACTGACTGACCAGCTCAAGCTCCGGGTCGTCGTCGAGATTGACCAGTGTTGTCAGCGAGGTCACCGATGCAGCACCGAGATCTTCGCTGATGGAGGCCGTGGTCGATGAGCAGTCGCTGGGGTCCACAACAAACACCTCTGTGAACAGTCCGTTACGGCCTCCCCCCACTAAGCCCACGAGCTCCACGTCGCCGTCACCGTCCACATCGGCTGCTGACATTGTGCCCGCACTGACACGCGCTGCGGTGCGGCACTTTTCAACGATCCCTATTGTAATGGGTTCGGCAGTCACGGGCGTATAGCTAAAGCTACCATCGGCGCTAAAGGCATCAACCGTGCCTTTGGTGGGGTCAGTCAGGCGGGTGCCGGCGAGCGCATCGCCCTGGGGATCGCTGTCGTTCTGCAGCACGCCCTCTGGCGCCGGTATCATCAATGTCTCGCCTTTGCGGGCAATATACACGTCATCCACTGCTGTCGGAGCGGTGTTCAGCGGCGTCGCCGTCACGGTAAAGGATCCAAAATCCACCGCACCAGCTGCATCCGCCACCTCCACTACCACATCCGCCGTGCGCCCCTGAGTGGCCTGCGGCGTCCAGCTTAATGCCCCTGTATCCGGATCAATACTCATTCCCGCAGGACCGTTGATGAGGCGAAAGGTCAGCGTGTCGCCGGCGTCAGGATCGGTAGCGCTGACCTGAGCAGAGAGCGGAGTACCTACCCGCAGAGTCTGCGCGGCAGGGACCGTCAGGACCGGCGGGGCGTTGTCCTGCGGCGCTGCTGTTTCGGTAAACACCGTGATCACGAAGCTCGCCTCGTGCGTACGCGCCGTGTCGTCCGTCGCCCGCACGGTGACTGCGCTGTCGCCGACATCGCCGTCCCCGGGCGTCCAGCTCAGGACACCCGCCGGCGACACCGACAGGCCCCCGGGGCCGCTCACCAGCTCCCAGGCAAGCGTTGCACGGGGGTCCGGATCGGCCGCAAACAGGGTCATCTCGAACAGCGTACCCGCCGGAATCGAGCGGTCCCCGGGGCCGAGAATGATCGGTGCCGTCTCGCCCGGTTCAAACGGCAGTTGCGAACACACCGTGTCCAGCACATTAATCCTGGCGTCGCGGTTGCAGTCGCCATCGCCCGGCAGCAGGCCGCGCTCGAGAATGCGCTCAACGATCAGCCGCACGTCCTCGGCGTTGATCAGGCCATCGTTATTGGCATCGCCGGGCAGGTTCTGCGCCTGGCTCAGCGGCGCCAGTGTCCCGAGCAGCGCAAACGCCAGCAGTGACCCGGCAGCGCCACGCCATGTCAGCACCGCATGGCGCCGGGCGAGCGACACCATTATCGCCATGAGCAGAAGGAGAGCCCAGGCCGGGCTGGCGGGAATCACCTCGGGCTCGACCGGCGCGTGGGCCCCGCCCGTGATGGTGATGGTGCCCGGCGTCAGTGATGCGGGTGAGATGGCCTGCGCCACGGCGTCGGAGATCACGACGTTATCGAAGGTAAGCGCGGTGCTGCCCGCGACTGCCGTGTCGGCCACTGCCAGGTTGATTGTTGCCAGGCCCCCCGCACCCAGCGCCACGACCGGCGCTGTCGTGATCACTACCCGGTCACGCCCGGAGCCGATGGGGTTGCTGGCAATGCTGTGGCTGCCGGTCAGAACGGCCCCGCCATTCACCGTGCCGATGGACACGATGGCGGGGTCATAGAGAATATCGAACTGCAGGGCTACCGCCGAGCCATCGGTGCCGATGGTCGCCGTGACGGAGCCGCTGTCACCGGCAGCCAGCGAGGCATCGCCCAGGGTCAGGGAGACCTGGGCTCGCGCACCGTCAACAGAGCACAGCAAAAGACAGACGAGGCCCAGACACCGTCCGCCGACGCTGAAAAAGTCACCCATGGCACTCCCCGGCAGCATGTATGACCCGGGAACGGTGTGTCACCGGCTACTGCTTTATGCTCAGAATAGGCAACAGGTCACAGTCTCTACTTGACCTTTTCCTGACATTGCATGACATTATTGAATTTATGGGGAATTTTTCCGGCACATCGACCCTCCGCGGCGAAGCGAACACAGGACGGGCCCGGATGGATGCAAAGGGTGAAGCAGATACCGTGCTTACCTATGGGTTTGCAGGTTTTCGCCTTTCGACCCGGCGCCAGTGCCTGCATTACGGCGACGAGGAGTTCGCTCTCAGCACCAAGTTGTACTACCTGCTGCTTGCGTTTCTTGAACGGCCGGGAGAGGTACTGACGAAAGACGACATCACCCGGGCCGCATGGCCTAATCAGGTGGTGACCGATGCCGCAATCGCCAAGCAGGTTCAGCGCCTGCGGCTTTTACTCGTTGACACGGGTCGGGATACCCCGCTCATTGAAACTCACCGCGGCGTGGGGTACCGGCTGACCTGCAACGTCACCCCCGATTACGTTGCCAGTGCCTCGGAAACTGCCCGTCAATACCGGCGACGGTGGCCGCAACTTGTTGCCACGACGTTGCTGCTGCTCGGTGTGTCGACCTGGCTGGTGGTCGATTCCCGAGGCAATCGCACTGTCATAGGCAATGACGTTGCACCGACACTCGCCATGCAGCCGGTTGTCGGTGATGCCGCGGCATTGACGGAAGGCGTCGCCGAGTATCTGGCCGCGCGACTGGGTCCTTCAACGGATATCGCGCCGATGGTTAGCCTTGAAGGCGAACCGGTTTCGGGAACAGACCTGAGCGGTCTGCGTCTGGCAAAAGTCAGGATCGGTCCCGTCGCAGCTTTTCATCTTGCGCGACAGGGCGCGACCTACCAGCTCACCCTGAGCTTCAGGGACGGGGAGCGTTCGCGGCAGGAACAGCTTGCGGGTGACTCCATTACCGCCTTACTCGACGACGCCGTGCGCTGGGTGGGCACGCAGGCCGGCAGCCTTCCGAGCGCGCCTGCACCCGCCGCTTCCTATGCATTGGCGAGCTACTTTGAAGGACTGGCTGCAACGGGAAGCGGCGGTGCCTGTGGTCGCGCAATGGAATACTACCAGGCAGCCATTGCTGCCAACCCGGAGTTTCACCGCGCGCGATTGCGACTGGCACGCTGTGCGCGCGCGCTGGGGCGCCCGCTCGAGGCTGCTGCAGCGGCCGTTGCATTGCTTGCGAGGGAAGGACATACCGTGCCCGCCCT
>NZ_JAVKCQ010000092.1:0-2516 GCF_040222615.1 Haliea sp. | reverse complement strand
TGACCCCATCCCGAACTCAGTAGTGAAACGACGCATCGCCGATGGTAGTGTGGGGTCTCCCCATGTGAGAGTAGGTCATCGCCAGGCTTCTAAACCAAAACGCCCCGTTCAGCAATGACCGGGGCGTTTTACCTTGTCGTGCTCGACACCCCCCCATGGGGAGACCCGCTCTTTACAGTGTGGGGCCCCGGGACGCCAGACCGCCCCATGTGAGAGTAGGACACACCCGGTGAAGCGGGGCAGGCCCTCACACCCGATTGATTACTTGAACCGCAGTAAAGCTTTGCATCGCCAGCTCGGCAGAGAAGACGCACGACTCCCCCAAAGCGTCTACACTGATTCGCTTTGAATGCAGGAGACAATTTGCCATGGCCAAGCCACTTGCCCATCTGGCGAGTCCTTTCCGTCTGGGGACGATGCAACTGAAAAACAGAATGGCGGTGATGGCCATGGGCGTCAACCTCGCGGCGGAAGACGGCAGTTGCAGTGAGCGTTTCATTGCATTTCATGAGCGACAGGCACGCGGCGGGGCGGGACTGATCATTCTCGGCTCTACCGGGGTCAGTTGGCCCGCGGGTTCCAACCAGCCCTGGCAGACCTCGGTCGCTTCGGACGAGATGATCCCCGGCCTCAAGCGACTCGCGGACGCCTGTCATGCCCATGGGGCCAAAGTTGCGGCGCAGCTACACCACGGTGGCCTGGTGTCGACCGAGGACCGGGTAGCGGGGCGACCTGTGATGGCACCCTCCATCCAAGTGGAGAAAGCCCCGGCCTTCATCAACGCGTTCCTCCCGGAGGAGCTGCGGATGATGCATCGTCCTGCACCGGAGACAATACTCCATCCCATGACCCGTGAGGACATCGCCCTGCTGATCGAGCACTTTTCCGCAGCGGCCCGCCGGGTGGTGGAGGCCGGTCTTGATGGCATCGAAATACACGGTGGCCACGGCTATATCCTGTCGTCCTTCCTGTCCCCCTTTTTCAACAACCGCGATGATGAATACGGCGGTAGCCTCGAGAATCGCGCCCGTCTGTTACTCGAGGTATTTACTGCGGTACGTGCTGCCGTAGGGGCTGACTTCCCGGTGTGGGTGAAAATCGACTCGGGTGAATTCGGGCAGGACGAAGGCATCACCCTGGAAGATGCGACGGCAACGGCTCGCATGCTGGAGCAGGCCGGTGCGGATGGCATCACTGTCAGCGCTTATCACGACACTTCTGTTGCCAGCAACCACTCCGAATCGAATATCCCGCATACCCCGGAGCGGCTGGTGGGCAACGCTATCGCTATCCGCCAGGCGGTGAGTATCCCGGTACTGACCTCTGGCCGCATAGAGCCGAACGCGGCGGACAAGCATATCGCCGCTGGCCACTTTGATCTCTTCGGCATGGGCCGCAAGATGCTGGCAGACCCGGATCTTCCGAACAAGGTGTGCAGCGGTCAGCTGGATCAAATTCGCCCCTGCGTCTATTGCTACTGCTGTGTCAGCCAGATTTATATCCTCAAACCAGTGAAATGCGCGGTAAACCCCGAAACCGCGCACGAACGCCAGCGCACCGTGATTGCCACTGACAGCGCCCGCCATTTCGCGGTGGTAGGCGGCGGGCCGGCGGGTATGGAGGCCGCCCGCAGGCTGGCGTCAGCCGGTCACCGGGTGACGCTGCTCGAAGCCGCCGACCGGCTTGGCGGCACGCTGCAGTTCGCCAGCATTGCCTATGAACCCAACGAGCGTCTGCTCAATTGGCTGCGCCTGCAGATGGCATCGTCTGCGGTCGATGTCCGTCTGGGTACCACGGTGACACCGGCGCTGATGCAGTCGCTGGGTGTGGACGAAGTCATCGTAGCGACCGGCGCCAAGCGCCTCATGCCCGACTTGCCCGGCAGCGAACAGGACTTTGTCTTCAGTGGTGACGAAATGCGGGCGCTGGTATTGGGGGAGAACGCGCCGTCCCTGCGGCGCAAGACCACGGCATTTACCCGGGGCATGACTCGTCTCGGGGCACTGACCGGCGTCAATCGCCATCCCTGGATCCTGCGCCAGGCATCGCGGGCGTGGCTGCCGCTGGGTAAGCGCATTGTGGTGATTGGCGGTGAGTTGGTGGGCCTGGAGCTGGCTGAATACCTGGCCCACCGGGGCAGGGAGGTGACGGTGGTCGACGAGTCACCGCGGTCCGGGGCGGGGCTCTATCTGGTGCGCCGGATGCGCCTGCTCGACGAGTTGCACGAACTCGGCGTGACGCTGCAGAACAAGGCCAGCGCGGTCAGTATCGGGGACCACTCTGTCAGCTACCGCAACCAGCGCGGCCAGGTGCGGACCCTGGCGGCAGACCATGTGATTGTGGCCAAGGGTGCAACCGGTGACACCAGCCTCGCCGAGCAGCTGCGCAGCGCGGGCCTCAGCGTCCACACCATCGGCGATTGCAACGGTGTGGGCTATATCGAGGGAGCCATGGAGTCTGCCGCAGAGCTGGTGGCGTCAAGTGGTCGGGCCGCGTAGGTCGGGCCGCGGAGGTCG
>NZ_JAVKCQ010000091.1:0-6955 GCF_040222615.1 Haliea sp. | reverse complement strand
TCGCCATCCGCGAGCGCAGCAAGGCTATCTGACCCCCTCTGCCCGGCGGCTTGCGCCCCGGGCCGAGGGGGTCAGATAGCCTTGCTGCGCTCGCGGATGGCGACGTTGAGGGTGGCGTCGTTGAGGCTGTAGTCCACCGGTACATCAATCAGGTGAACGGCGGGTTCCGCCAGGCAGGCCTGTACCAGGGGCTGGAGTTCCCCGGTGGCGCCGACCCGCCAGCCCTTGGCGCCATAGGATTCGGCATAGGCGACGAAATCCGGGTTGCCGTAGTCCAGGCCGTAGTTGGCAAATTTCATGTTGGCCTGCTTCCATTTGATCATGCCGTAGGCATCGTCGCGCAGGATTATGACCACCACGTGCAGCTTGAGTCGCACCGCGGTTTCCAGTTCCTGGCTGTTCATCATGAAGCCACCGTCGCCACAGACCGCAATCACAGCGCGCTCCGGATAGACCATCTTGGCCGCCAGTGCCGAGGGCAGGCCCGCGCCCATGGTTGCCAGCGCATTGTCCAGCAGCAGTGAGTTGGGGAAGGCGGCGGGGTAGTTGCGGGCGAACCAGATCTTGTAGACGCCGTTGTCGAGGGTGACGATGCCGTCCCTGGGCAGGGCGCGCCGGATATCCTTGACGAAGCGCTCCGGCAGGATCGGGAAGCGATCGTCGTCCTCCAGTTCGCGGCGGTGGGTCAGGTAGGCTGCGTGCACCTTGCGGAAGAAATCAAAATCCCACCCGGACTGCACCGTGACCTGTTCCTTGAGCTGCCAGATGCTGTTGGCGATGTCGCCGACCACTTCCAGCTGCGGGAAATACACCGGGTCTACTGCCGCGGACTGGAAGTTGATATGCACCACCCGGGCGCCCCCCGGGCGCATGAAGAACGGTGGCTTTTCCACGACATCGTGGCCCACGTTGAGGATCAGGTCGGCCTTGGCCAGGGCCCGGTGAATAAAGTCGTTGTCGGACAGCGCGGTATTGCCGAGGAACAGCTCGCCGTGTTCGTCCAGCACTCCCTTGCCCATCTGGGTGGTGATGAAGGGGATGCCGGTCTTGTCGACGAACTCGCGCAGCATCTTGCAGGTCAGTTTGCGGTTGGCGCCGGCACCGATCACCAGTACCGGGCTTTTCGCCTGCTCGATCATCGCCACCGCGGCATTGATGGCCTTGTACTCGGCGATTGGCCGGCGCACGACGCTGGCCGGGATCAGGGGCATGTTGGTTTCCTCCGCGGCAATGTCCTCCGGCAGCTCGATGTGAACCGCGCCGGGGCGCTCCTCCGAGGCCAGCCGGAATGCCTCGCGTACGACAGAGGGAATGCGGTCGCCGCTGACGATCTGGCAGGTGAACTTGGTGATCGGTCGCATCATGTCGACGGCGTCGATGACCTGGAAGCGGCCCTGCTTGCTGGTCTTGATCGGCTTCTGCCCGGTGATCATCAGCATCGGCATGGCGCCGAGCTGGGCGTAGGCTGCGGGAGTGACCAGGTTGGTCGCGCCCGGGCCAAGCGTGGACAGGCATACGCCGACCTTGCCGGTGAGGCGACCATAGGTGGCGGCCATGAATCCGGCGCCCTGCTCGTGGCGGGTCAGAATCAGCTTGATGGAGGATTCCCGTAGCGACTCGAGCAGGTCGAGGTTTTCCTCGCCGGGGATGCCGAAAATGTACTCTACACCCTCGGCCTCGAGTGCCTTGATCATCAGGTCCGATGCTTTCATTGTCGTTCCCCCTGTAGCGTGGTCTTGCCCTGGACCCGGTGTGGTGCGCAGGGAGCAAGTCTCACAATAGCATCAGTTCGGCGCCTGCGCCTGTCACTCATCCGCATTGTCGGCACCGAGCTTGCGGTAGAGCGATCGCAGGCTGATGCCGGCAACGGCGGCAGCCCTCTGTTTGTCGCCGCCGCAATGGCGCAGCAGATCGCGCAGATAGTGCTGCTCCCGGGTCTTGAGGTCGGTCCATTCCGCGGCCCCGTCGCGCTGGGGCGCGGCGTCGTCCGCAGGTGCCGGCACAGGCACCGCGAAGCAGCGCTCGATGATGCGGGCATCAATGACGTTGCTGTCGGCGTAGATGATGGCTCGCTCCAGGATATTGCGCAGCTCACGTATATTCCCGGGAAAGCTTTCCCGGTTGAGGCGGCGGATAGCCGAGTCGGTCAGGTGGAAACGCTGCTCCCCCGCCAGTTTGCCGAGAATGGACCGGGCCAGTAGCGGCAGGTCATCCCGCCGCTCCCGCAGGGAGGGCAGGTGGATCGGGAAGGCGTTGATCCGGTAATACAGGTCGCGGCGGAACTCACCCCTTTGCACCATCCCCTGCAGGTCCTTGTGGGTGGCGCAGATCAGGCGAAACTCGGCGCTGCGCAGCTGCGTGCTGCCCACCGCCCGATAGCTGCCGGTCTCCAGCAAGCGCAGCAGTTTTACCTGCATGCCCAGCGGCACATCGCCGATCTCGTCCAGGAACAAGGTACCCCGGTGGGCCGCTTCGAGCAGGCCCGGCTTGTTCTGCGACGCGCCGGTGAAGGCGCCCTTGGTGTGGCCGAACAGCTCGCTCTCGAACAGGGTTTCGGAGAGGCCGGCACATTCCACCGTGACCAGGGGCTGGTCGCCGCGCTGGCTGGCGCAGTGGATGGCCTGGGCGGCGAGCTCCTTGCCGGTGCCCGATTCGCCCAGCAGCAACACCGAAGTGTCATGGCGCGCCACCAGGTTCAGTTGGTTGACCAGCGCGTTGAAGGCGGGGCTGCGGCCTACCATCTGTTGTGTGCTCAGCTCGGCACTGGCGATGTGTACCGGTTTCAGCAGCTCGACAAAGTACAGCAGTTGGCCTCGATCGTCATGGATGGGCAGCATTTCCACATCGACATGCTGGCGACCGGTTGCCGTGAGATGGACGTGGAGGACGCGTTCCTTGCGCCCGCTTTCACGGGCCTCCGCGAGGGGGCAGCTCTCTCCCGCCTGGTCGCAGGGGACGCTGTAGCCATGGGATACCTGGTAGCAGTGCGCGCCGCTGTCTGCGGGAATGTCGCCAAAGCTGTCGCGATAGACATCGTTGGCTGCGAGTATCCGGTAGTCGGCGTCGACCAGTATGGCGGGGCAGTCGTGCCCTTCCAGCATGTGGGCCAGGCGCGGGTCGGCGTCGGTGGAGATGATCTGTGACATGTCATACCTGGCAAGTGTTTTGTCAAATATGGCAGGAAACGCGGGGGCTGGCCAGCCCCACTGCCAGGCGCCCCCGCACTGATCTGGGAAAAAATCATGTAAAACAAGTGGATACAGGTTTCCTGTGCGGTCTGTGCTTTCTGGCACAGGGCTTGCTATCTCCTTGGGCAAAGGCTCGCTCTGGCACGGAGCGCGTCAGCCAGACCTGTATCCGGAGATACCGATGCTTGACGATCCTGTGTTACTGGCGCGAATTCAGTTTGCGGCCAATATCAGCTTTCATATCCTGTTCCCGGCCATTTCCATGGGCCTGGCCTGGCTGTTGTTGTACTTCCGCTGGCGCGGCCTGCGCAGTGGGCAGCGGGTCTGGGACCAGGCCTACGCCTACTGGGTGAAGATATTTGCGCTCACCTTTGCCATGGGTGTCGTATCGGGTATCACCATGAGTTTTCAGTTCGGCACCAACTGGCCGGGTTTCATGGAGAAGGCCGGTAACGTCGCCGGACCGCTGCTGGGTTACGAGGTATTGAGCGCCTTTTTCCTCGAAGCATCCTTCCTCGGCATCATGTTGTTCGGGCGCGACCGGGTTTCGCCGCGCATGCACCTGACGGCGACGCTGCTGGTGGCGGTCGGCACCACCTTGTCCGCGTTCTGGATTCTGAGCCTGAACTCCTGGATGCAGACTCCCGCCGGCTACCGGCTGGAGAACGGTGTGGTGATGGTGGAGAGCTGGCGGGCCGTCATTTTCAACCCTTCGTTTCCCTATCGCCTTGTGCATATGCTGCTGGCGTCTTTCCTGACCTGTGCTTTTCTTGTCGCTGGCGTGAGTGCATGGCGCCTGCGCTCCGGCGTGGGTGGTCCGGGAACGATCAAAGTGATGCGTACGGGCTTGCTGCTGGCTGCGGTCGCGGCGCCCCTGCAGGTGTTCACCGGTGATCTCCACGGCCTCAATACGCTGGAGCACCAGCCGGCCAAGGTGGCGGCTATGGAAGCGGTCTGGGAGACGCAGCGAGGGGTCCC
Source organism: Haliea sp. (assembly GCF_040222615.1). Taxonomy (GTDB): domain Bacteria; phylum Pseudomonadota; class Gammaproteobacteria; order Pseudomonadales; family Halieaceae; genus Haliea. The sequence continues at coordinate 2,789 of NZ_JAVKCQ010000091.1, read as the reverse complement.
CTTTACCCTCGTTGCATGGCCGGATGAGGAGGCGCGCCGGAACAGGTTGGCAGTGGAAATTCCCTATGCCGCGAGCCTGATTCTCACCCACGATGCCCAGGGCGAGGTTCGTGGCCTCAACGAGTTTCCCGGTGAGCACCCGCCGGTTGCCGCCGTGTTCTGGTCCTTCCGCGTAATGCTCGGTATCGGCACGCTGATGCTGTTGGTGTCCTGGTGGGGAGCCTGGCAAACCCGCGCCGGGCGTGCGCCCGCGCCGGCGCTGCTGTTGGCCCTGTCCTGGATGACATTCTCTGGCTGGGTTGCCGTCCTCGCCGGGTGGTATGTCTCCGAGATCGGTCGCCAGCCCTGGATCGTGCAGGGGGTGCTGAGGGTCGCGGATGTCGCCGCCGATCACCCGCCGGCGACTGTGGCCACGACGCTGTTTGGCTATGTGCTCCTGTACCTGCTGTTGCTGGCGGCCTACATCGGCGCTCTTCGTCACCTGGCTTTGAAGCCGGCGGCATCGCTGGGCGAGCACTCGCCTGATCACTACCCCAACGCGATGTCAGGAGCGTGAACATGGAATACTGGTTGCCCGTTGTCTACATGATGATCATGGGGTTTGCGTTGCTGGTCTACGTGATCCTGGATGGCTATGACCTGGGTGTCGGGATGCTGCTGCCACTGGCCGAGGCCGATGAGAAGGACATGATGGTCGCCTCGATCGGGCCCTTCTGGGACGCCAACGAAACCTGGATCGTGTTGGGTGTGGGAGTGCTGCTGATAGCCTTCCCGCTGGCCCACGGCATTATCCTGAGCCAGCTCTATATCCCGGTCACGCTGATGCTCATGGGGTTGATCCTGCGCGGAGTTGCCTTTGATCTTCGGGTGAAGGCCGGTGACCACCGCAAGGGCCTGTGGAACAGCGCCTTCTTTGCGGGTTCGGTGCTGGCATCAGTGTGCCAGGGCTGGATGCTGGGCGCCTGGGTCACAGGCTTGCAGGGCGGCACCGTTGGTTTGTTGTTCTCCGCGCTGATCGCCGTGGCGCTGCCCGCGCTATACCTGCTGCTGGGCTGTGGCTGGCTCCTGATGAAGACAGAGGGTGCGCTGCTGGAAAAGGCAATCCGCTGGGCGCGCTTCGTGGTCTGGCCAATGGCCGCCGGCCTGCTGCTGGTCAGCATTGCCACTCCGCTGGTCAGCAGCGCGATCGCCGAGCGCTGGTTCAGCCTGCCCAACATGCTGCTGCTGGCGCCGATTCCGCTCGCGACGGCAATCTGCCTGGTGCTCGTTTTCTACCTGCTGGCCCATCCGCGCCTGTTGCGGGAGGGCCTTGGCTGGGCGCTGTTTGCAGCGACGGTGCTTATCTGCCTGCTGGCGACCCTGGGTCTTGCCTACAGCGTGTTCCCGGATGTGATCATCGGCCGGCTGGACATCTGGGAATCGGCCGCGTCAGTGGATTCGCTGTTGTTCACCCTGGTTGGCATCGTCATAACGCTGCCCGTGATCCTTTTCTATACCGTGTATGTCTACCGCGTGTTCCACGGCAGGGCCACCGCGCTCTCCTATGACTGAGTGCGCAAGACGCTGCTTTTTTTACCCTGTTTGAGGAGACTGTTATGCAAGCGAGAAAAACCTGGGAGATGGATCTCAGTTGCAAGCCCGAGGTGGTGCCGTTCTTTGATGAGGACACCAACACGTTTTCCTATGTCGTGCGCGACCCGGATTCCAGAGCCTGTGCGGTAGTGGATTCGGTTCTGGATATCGACTATGCCGCCGGTCGCCTCAGTACCGCTGGTGCCGACAAGATCATCGCCTATATCCGCCAGCACACGCTGCAGCTGGAGTGGATTATCGAGACCCACGTGCACGCCGATCACCTGTCCGCTGCCCCCTATATTCAGGACGCGTTGGGGGGCAAGATCGGTATTGGCGAACAGATCAAGACCGTGCAGGACGTTTTTGGCAAGGTATTCAATGCCGGTACCGACTTTGCCCGGGATGGTTCCCAGTTCGACCACCTGTTTACTGACGGGGACAGCTACCAGGTGGGTGGCATGCAGTGCCACGCCCTGCATACCCCCGGTCATACGCCCGCCTGTATGAGCCACGTCATGGGGGATGCGGTCTTTGTCGGCGACACCCTGTTCATGCCCGATGGCGGCACCGCGCGGGCGGATTTTCCCGGTGGTGATGCGCGGGTGCTGTATCGCTCCATTCACCGTGTTCTCAGCCTCCCGGGGGAGGCCCGTCTGTTCATGTGCCACGACTACATGCCCAACGGTCGCGAGGTGGAATATCAAACCACGGTGGCTGCGGAGCGCGCGGCCAATATCCACGTTCACGAGGGTATTACGGAGGACGACTTTGTGGCCATGCGCGAGGCCCGGGACGCCACGCTGGGCATGCCCAGGCTTATCCTGCCCTCGCTGCAGGTCAACATGCGCGCCGGTCACCTGCCCGACGCGGACAGCAATGGCACGGTGTACCTGAAGCTACCCATCAATCTGCTTTGAGGCAGGGGTGCCCTGTCCCGGCCTTTCCAACCAATGGGAGATTACATGCAGATCAAAGTACTAGACGACGGCCTGACAGTATCCGGCCAGATTGGCAGCGACGACATTCCGGTCCTGGCCGCGCGTGGCGTCCGGCATATCCTCTGCAACCGTCCAGACGGCGAGGGCGCTGACCAGCCGGCGTTTGCCGAGCTCAAGCGTGACGCGGAGGCCGCGGGCATCGAGGCGCACTATCTGCCGGTAACTGCCGGCAATGTGCGCGATGCGGAGGTCGCGGAGTTTGGCCGTCTGCTGGAG
>NZ_JAVKCQ010000090.1:0-5939 GCF_040222615.1 Haliea sp. | reverse complement strand
GGGCGAGCGCATCACATCCATCACTTCAGGTGATGACCTACCGAAGAGTGAGGGTGTGAAGATTATTGATGGCGGTGGCTCATACCTGGTGCCGGGCCTGATGGATATGCACTACCACCTTATGATCCCTGAGCATGCAACGCTCAATATGCTGAGGGGTGTGACAACGATACGCAACATGTGGGGTAATCCCCAGACTCTAGCCTGGAGGGCTGCTGTAGAGGAAGGAACTTTGCCCGGTGCAAGAGTAATCACGGCCGGTGCAATTATCGACGGATCGCCGGCAATTCAGGCTGGTCCGGAATTGACAGACCCCAGGGAAGCCGATCTGTTTGTCCTGAAGCAGAAAAGGGCCGGTTATGATTTCGTCAAGACCTATTCGCGACTGCAGCCAGACGTATTCACGGCCATTCTTGAGGCGGGTCGCAAGAACCGCATGGAAATCGCAGGGCACGTTCCCCAGGATGTCCCCATGCTTGAAGCCATCAGGGGCGGGATGCGCACGTCTGAGCACATGATCGGCGTACTCTGGGCCGTCGCTAGAGACCGTTCACTCCCCAATCCAAGTCTGAGTCCCTATGACGACAGGGCAAAAGCGTTGTTGCTGAGGCTGGCCGCAGGTGAAGTTTCCGCCGACGATTTCATCGACCCGGAGCGTGTCCGGGAGCTTGCTCGCGTTGCTCGCAGCGAGGGGCACTGGTTTGTACCGACGATCCGCGTCATGCGCAACTTCACCACAGATCCTGTGCCGTGGATTGATGGTATTGATGATTTTTTTGGTCCTTTCATGAAACCCTATATTGATCTGATGAAGGAGGGCAAAGTCGCCGAGACATTCTTCAAGCTCTCTGAAGAGCACCAGCGCGCTGAAGACGTCCATCTGAGACTCCAGGGTGAGGCACTGCTGGCGCTATACGAGGCGGGAGCACCCATTCTGGCGGGTACGGATAGCTTTCCAGCGGCAGCCGGCACAGTTCTGGTTGACGAGATGCTCTCACTGCACACACTTGGCATGTCCATTCCAGACGTGCTTCGAGCCGCCACGCTTGAACCAGCACGCTATCTGCGTCAAGAGGGGAATCTTGGTGAGGTTCGCCCAGGCCTGATCGCAGACCTTGTTCTGGTTGAAGGGAACCCCCTCGAGGATCTTGGTGTGCTGAGGAATCCGCTGGGGGTTGCCAAGGCCGGTGAGTGGTACCCACGCGCGACGATTGAGCAAATGCTTGCAGAGCTCGCGGCGGTAATCGCGTCCAAGTCTGCCAACGACTCAGAGCATAAGTGACGATGAAAGGGCGGGTCTCTATTGATTTGCGCCGCATGCTCCGAATTTCACATCCGTTACTCGCGATGGCGATTTTCTTTGCCTCTGCCGCGATCGCGCAGACGTTGTCGGTTGTGCCGGAGGAGCGATTGTTTCTCGAGCCAGGGCATGTCGAGTTGGCTGGGGCACTTCCGGGGGGAGGAGTCACCATTGACTCGGTGTTTGTCGATGAGGCGGGGCATTCCTGGGCTGCCAGAGGAACTTACTTTGCCTCACCAGAAGGTCGGGTGAACACCGGCGAAGATGCTTCCGTCACCGGGACTTACACAGGGGTCGATGCTCGCGGTCTCATCTGGTCTGCGCTCCCGGTCGGAAGCGAGGGTATCGAGAAATGCCAATCGGCGGAATGTTTGCCTGCCGGTGCACCGAGCATGCCTGCCATTGATGTGATGAAACCGGTAAGCATCACTTACACGGCAACGTATCAGCGCGGCATCGACAGCACGACTACTGCGACGACCACGGGGAAGCAGACGGCCCGCTTCGCGGCGCCGGGCGTGATCCGGGAAGAGTTGCGTGGCGGCGATCTCCGGGGAGTCGTGTTTCGCGCTCCCGGCCCCGGGCCGAAGCAGCCGGTGTTGGTGGTGACCGGATCCGGCGGCGGGGTCAATGAACGCACCGCCGCCTTGCTCGCTTCCCATGGTTTTCTCGCTCTAGCCCTGGCCCACTTCAACTACGACGGCCGGCCGGATGCGCTCAGGGAAATCCCGCTGGAGTATTTTCATGGTGCGATGGACTGGCTGCAGGCCGAGTCCGGCATGGAAAAGATCGGTCTTTCAGGCGGCTCCCGGGGAGGAGAGCTGGTTCTGCTACTCGGGGCAACCTGGCCGGAACGCGTCGGCGCTATCGTGGCCGGCGTGCCTTCGAACGTTGTGTGGGGTGGGTGCTGCGGCGCCGACGATGTCGCCAGACCTGCATGGACGCTTGAGGGTAAGCCCGTGCCTTTCGCAAGTTATGGCTTTGAAGAGGGTGAGAGTTTCGAGGGAGCGAGCCGCGATATCGACTGGCGCCGGTTGTACTTGCCGGCAATGCTGGAGGCAACAACCGGCGCTATACCTGTCGAACGCATAACCGCGCCGATCCTGATTATTTCAGGTCAGGCAGATGCGTTGTGGCCCAGCAGCATCGCGTCCTACAAGGTCGAGCAGCGACTTGTCGAGGCCGGCAAAAGTGGAAGACTCAAGCGCATCGATTTCCCGGGTGTCGGCCATTTCGCGGCCTTTCCCGTCATCGTGACTTCACTTCTGGGAGACATGACGCATGATGTTGCGGAGGCATCTATTTCGATGGGAGGTACACCGCAGATGAACGCCAGTGCTGCAGTTTCAGGATTCAAGGAGCAGGTCGCCTTCTTCCGGCAAAACCTGCGCACAGCAAATGAACAGCGGAATGAACTGGAGTAGGAGAAAATGAAAAGCAAGCGATTCACTCAATCCCGTGTCGCAGGATTTCTCCTGTTCACCTTTTTCCTGCAGGCTACTGAAGGCGTCCTTGCAGATGACCTCTTGTTCCGCAATGTTCATGTGGTGGACGTGCGTACAGGTACTGTCCTCGAGGACCGGGCGGTGCGCATCGAGGGCGAGCGGATCACTGCCGTAATACCTGATGTAGAGGCGGTGAATGATGCGGGTGCTACCGTTATCGACGCCAAAGGCGGCTACCTTGCCCCAGGTCTCATGGACATGCACGTTCACCTGCAAGTGAGAGAGCACGCGACAATGAACCTGCTGCGCGGCGTCACCACCGTGCGCAACATGTGGGGGAACCCGGAAACGCTGGCCTGGAAGGCCGCGGTGGAGGAGGGGGCTTTGCCCGGCGCAAGGATTGTTACCTCCGGTGCCCTGGTCGACGGCGAGCCGCCCATCTGGGAGGGCAGTGTGGTGATGACGGACCCGGCGGATGCCGATGCCTTTGTATTGGGTCAGAAGCGCGCCGGCTATGATTTCGTCAAGGTGTATTCCCGTCTGAAGCCCGAGGTATTCAGTGCGCTGCTGGACGCGGGTGCCAGACACGACATGGAGATATCGGGACACGTGGCGCAGGATGTGCCCCTGATTGACGCTATCGCCGGTGGTATGCGGACCTCCGAGCACCTCATAGGCGTGCTGCATGCGGTCGCCGCAGACCGCTCACTGCCCAATCCCAGCCTGTCTCCCAAAGATGATCGCGCCAAGGAACTCGTGCTGAAGCTCGGCGCGGGAGAAGTGTCAGCGGAGGGCTTTATTGACCCCATCCGCCTCGAGGCGGTGGCAGCGGCGGCTCGGGGCGCCGGGCACTGGTTTGTGCCAACGACACAGATCATGCGTAATTTCTCAACTGATCCAGTACCTTACATTGACGGCATGGAACGCTTCATGGGGCCCATGGAGAGGGACATATTGCCGCTGATAAAGGACGGTACCGTTGGCAAGGTGTTCTTCAACATGGAGCCCGCACATCAAGTCGGCGAGGATGTCCATCAGAGGCTGCGCCGGCAAGCCATCCTCAAGCTCTACAACGCCGGTGCGCCGATGCTGGTCGGTACCGACAGCTACCAGTCTGCCGCCGGGACAGTGACCATCGACGAGATGCTGTCCCTGCACGCCCTTGGCATCCCCAATAAATCCGTCCTGCGTGCTGCAACGCTGGAACCGGCGCGCTACCTTGGTCGGGAGGGTGAACTCGGCGAGATGCGCGAGGGTGCGATAGCGGATCTGATTCTGCTTAACCGCAATCCACTTGAAGATCTTGCTGCCCTAAAGGATCTGAAGGGGGTGGTGAAGGCCGGGGTCTGGTATGACAGCAAGAGGATTGATGCAATGCTAGATGACATGGCGTCGGCGTTTGCAGCGCCGAGCGCTCAGGAAGAGACTTGAAGCCCTCGAGCATTTCCATTGCCTTTATCGAGCACCAGGGCTTTCTCCGGCGTTTCCTGGGCAGGTTTCTAACGGACCCCCGGGATGTCGAAGACGTTTCCCAGGAAGCCTATCTGCGAGCCTTCCAGGCAGAGCAGACACAGACCGTGCGTTCCCCCAAAGCCTTTCTTTTTCGGGTTGCCAAGAATCTCGCCCTCAACGAGCTCTCCACACGATCACGAGCACTGACCGACTACATCGAGGAGGCCTCCGGTGCAGGCGAGCCCTCGGCCTCGCACTGCCTCGAGGAGCAGCTGCAGGGTGAGCAGCGACTGGCTCTGTTCTCTCGCGCTGCCGCGCGCCTGCCGCCGCAGTGTCGACGCGCTTTTCTCATGCGCAAGGTGTATGGTTATACCCATCGAGAGATTGCCGACCGGCTGGGTGTGTCGACCAGTACCGTCGAAAAGCATATCGCAACCGGGCTGTATCGCTGCAGTCAGTTCATGGCGGCAATGGAGGGTGACGGCAGTGGCCTCGTGAGTGACAGCGATGCTGCTTCAATGAAAACGAAGGGTCGCAGGGATTGTGTCTGACATCAGGAGTCTGTCTCGTTCTGACATCGATCTGGAGGCGTGCGCGTGGATTGCACAGCTGGATGGTGCAAAGCCGTCCGCGGCCGATATCGAGGCCCTCCGCGAATGGATGAATAGAAGCCCGCGACACAGGGAAGCGCTCGAGCGCTTGTCCCACCTCTGGGGCGAATTGAATGTGCTGACAGAGCTCGCCGTACCTCCGCGGCCGGTTCGTCACGATCGACGGCTTGCGCGGCCCCTATTCGCTGGCATGCTTGCAATAATCGCCGTTGCCGCGCTCTTTATTACCTACTGGTTCGACCAGGCAGTGCCGTCGTCTCCGATCCTTTACGCGACCGCCGTCGGCGAACAGCGCAGCGTTGCACTTCCTGATGGATCCTCGGTGCAGCTCAATACGGCAAGCCAACTACGGGTTGCTTACCGTGGTGAAGTGAGGGAACTGCACCTATTGGCGGGAGAAGCCTACTTTGAGGTGGCACACGAGGCCGGACGTCCCTTCATCGTATGGGTCGGCGGGCGCAGTGTACGCGCTGTGGGCACGGCCTTCTCGGTGCGACGCGAAACGCAGGGGCTGAGACTGTTGGTTACAGAGGGCATCGTTGAATTGGCGGAGGGGGGCGGTAAGCCAGAGGAAAGCATAGACCGGCACGGGCGCAGTGCTGTACTGGGTACCGTGAAGAGAGGCCAGCGGGTTCGCCTGGCAGAGACCGTGGAGACCGCCGAGCCTGTTTCGGACGAACAGATCGCCAGGGAGCTGGCCTGGCGCCAGGGTATGCTCTCCTTTGCAGGCGAGCCGTTGGCGGTGGTCATTGGCGAGATCGGTAGGTACACGGAAACACACTTCGTTATAGAGGACCCAGAGCTTCGTAACCTGCGTATTGGTGGCTATTTCCGGATTGGCGATACCGACGCCATGCTCGATACCCTCGCTTCCGGTTTCCCGATTGAGGTTGAGCGCGTCGACGATAGCACCGTCCTCCTGCGTCCATCGCAGTGAAGTTTCACTATGGTTCCGGAATCTCTATGGGGGTTTTTCTCCGCTCACTTGTCTACTGGGGGACGCAGGACGTGAGGTCCGGGTGGAGCAGACTGATAAAAGTGATTGCGCTATCGCCTCTGCTGCTGGCAGGGGCAGTTGCAAGTGCTGATGATAAGCGTTTCCACCTGGAGATTCCGGTGCAGCGGCTGGAC
>NZ_JAVKCQ010000089.1:0-39999 GCF_040222615.1 Haliea sp. | reverse complement strand
GCACCGCGGGTGCCGCCGCGCGGTCTTGCGGCACCACCAGGTAGTAGTGCTGTTCGCAGGGCAGGCGCAGCTCACTGGCCTCCACCAGGGCCCCTCGCGCCAGCGCTTCCAGTACGAAATAAGTGGGCAGGAAGGCCAGTCCCAGGCCCTGGATGGCGCACTGCAGGACCAGGCTGAAATTTTCCAGCCGCGGGCCCGGCAGGCGCGCAAGCTGCTCCGGAACAAGCCCCGCCCGCGCCAGCCAGGTGGCGCTGGAGGACCAGGGGCCACTGTGGTGCACCAGCGGATAGCGCAGGGCATCACCATAGTCCTCAAGCACGCCGTACCGCTGCAGCAGCGCATTGCTGCACACAGCGACCAGGGTCTCCCCCATCAGGCGCCGGACACTGGCACCTTTCCACCGCCCGTCGCCGAAGAGCAGGGCAAGATCGCAGTGGCTGGAAAGCGGGTGCAGCTTGTCGATGTCGGTAATCAGCTGCAGGTCGAGCAGCGGATGTTCCCGGGAGAACTGTTCCAGGTGCGGAATCAGCCAGCTGCTGGCCAGGGCGGGCTCAACCCCCACCCGCAGGCTGCGCTTGCCCGCGCTCTTGAGCTCCTCGGTGGCCCGCTGCAGGCGCTCGAGGATATCCTCCACCCGCTGCGCGTACTGACGCCCCGCCTCTGTCAGTTGCAGGCGCTGGCGCTGGCGCAGAAACAGGCGTACTCCAAGCTGATCCTCCAGACTGGAGAGCTGACGGCTGACCGCGCCCTGGGTCATGTTGAGCTGCTCGCTGGCGCGGGTGACGCTGCCGCTGCTGGCCACCGCGTGAAAACAGGCCAAGGCGCGGGTGGAAGGCAGCCGGATACTCATGTGAAGGCGACTTCATGCAATTTGGTAATGAAGTATGCCGGATAATTCGATACTGCCGCAACCGGAGCACAGCTACTATAAGCTACATGATCAATGTAGAAACGACACAGCATGGGATTACCTGCGGCGAGCATCTGATGCAGATGCTGGCAGCCTGCGGCATTGAGCTGGCCTTTGGCATTCCGGGCACCCACACCATTGAGCTGTATCGGGGCCTGCCCCGCAGCGGCATCCGCCACATTACCCCGCGCCACGAGCAGGGCGCCGGCTTCATGGCCGACGGCTACGCCCGGGTGACCGGCAAGCCCGCCGCCTGCATTACCGTCTCCGGCCCAGGCGCCCTCAATATTGCCACCGCCATGGGCCAGGCCCTGCAGGACTCGGTTCCGATGCTGGTGATCTCGGCGGACAACAACCGCCACCAGCTCGGACTCGGCGAGGGCCGCCTGCACGAGACCCGCAACCTGCAGGCGGCGATGGCGGAGTGCAGTGTCTGGAGCCATCGCCTGCTGGGCGTGGACGAACTGCCCCGCGTGCTGGCCCGGGCCTTTGCCATCTTCGCCAGTGAACGCCCGGGGCCGGTACACATCAGTATTCCACAGGATGTGATCACCGCCGATGCCAGCCACCTGGAGATTGCGCCCTGGCCCCTGCCCTCCCGTCCAGGCCCGGACCTGGCGGCGATCACGGAGGCCGCACGGCTGCTCAACGGCGCCGAGCGCCCGGTGATCGTGCTCGGTGGCGGCAGCGCCGATGCTGCCGCGCTGGTGCGCGAGCTGGCGGTGCTGGTGGACGCGCCGGTCACCTGTACCCACAACGCCCGCGGCATCCTGCCCCCTGAGCACCCGCTGCTGGTGGCCAGCAGCCCCTCGCTGCCGGCGGTGCGGGCCCTGTACCAAAGCGCGGACGTCGTCCTTGCCATCGGCACCGAATTCAGCGAGACCGACTACGACTTCTTTTTCGACGGCGGCTTTGCACTCGGAGGCAAGCTGGTGCGCATCGATATCGACGGCGCCCAACTGTGCCGCAACATGCGCCCCGACGTGGCAATCCGCGCCGACAGTGGTCTCGCCCTGGCGGCGCTGCTGCCCCTGCTGCAGCGGCGGTCCCGCGACGGCGCCGGGCGCACGGCAGCCGTGTTGGCGGCAACGACCGGCCACCGGGCCGACTATCAAGCATTTCTGGACTGCCTGCAGCTGGCCCTGCCGGATGCCGTCCTGATGGCTGACTCAACCCAGCCGGCCTACTTCGCCGCGGCCCAGTATCACCCGTCGACACCGCGCAGCTTCGCCAGCGCTGCCACCGGCTACGGCACCCTGGGTTACGCCCTCCCCGCCGCTATAGGCGCCAAACTCGCACGACCCGGCGAGGCGGTGATCGCCCTGATCGGGGACGGTGGCCTGCAGTTCACCCTGCCGGAACTCGCCAGCGCCGTTGAAGCCGGTGTCGGCATCGCTGTTGTGGTGTGGAACAACAGCCGCTACGAGATGATCGCGCAGAATTTTGTCGCTGCCGGGATGGAGCCCATCGCCTGCGACCCGTACACCCCGGACTTTATCGCCACGGCCCGCGCCATGGGCTGCGAGGCGGCACGCGCCGGCAACCTGGGGCAGCTGCGGGCGCTGCTGGAAGACAGCGCCGGGCGCACAGTTCCCACCCTGATCGAAGTCCAGGAGCGCGATTTCCTGGACCCGGTCACGCAACCGTGAGTGACACCATGACCGCAATTGCCAGGCCGGCCTTCAGCGGCCGTACCAGCCGCCTCGCCCACCGCCTCATCGACGACGGCCAGGGCGTCTGGGGCGTACACGATCGGGCCTGCGAGATGGCGGCTCGCGGTGAGCCCGTGTGCCTGTTGTCCGTCGGTGATCCCGACCTGCCCACGCTGCCTTCCACCATAGACGCCGCCATTGACAGCCTCGAGCGGGGCCGCACCCACTACGCCCCGGGGCGCGGCGAACTGAGCCTGCGCCGAACCATCGCCGCTATCGAAGCAAACGCTTCCGACAAGCCCTGCGACCCCGATGAGATCGTGATTTTCCCCGGCGCTACCAATGCCATCTACTCGGTACTGGCCTGCCTGGTGGACCCCGGCGAGGACGTGGTGGTGGCGGAGCCCATGTACGTGGGCTACGACGGACTGTTCCGGGCCCTCGGCATCAACGCCGTCACTTTCCCGCTGGAGGCCGCCGCCGGTTTTGCGCTCGATGTCGCCGCCGTGCAGGTGGCTGTCACCCCGGCGACCCGGGTCCTGCTGCTGAACACCCCCGGCAATCCCGCAGGCAACATGATTACGCCTGCGCAGCTGCATGCACTCGCTGCCTGGTGCCGGGAGCGGGACATCTGGCTGGTCTGCGATGAGGTGTACTCAATGATCACCTTCGAGCAGCCGCACACCTCCCTGCGCAAGGCGGCGAAGGCGCTGGACAACGTTGTGGTCATCGACGGCCTGTCCAAGTCCCACGCCATGACGGGCTGGCGCCTGGGCTGGACCGTGAGCAGCCTGGCGCTGGCGGACCGCCTGCTGGAGTTCACCTCCGCCACCCTGTTCGGCTGCTGCCAGTTCGTGCAGGATGCCGCTGTCCATGCCCTGACCAATGATGAGGACTACATCGCCGGGGTGCGGGACGAATATCGTCGGCGCCGGGATTATGTCTGCCAGCGGATCGCGGGGATTCCCGGCCTGAACTGTGAAGTACCGGCAGCTGGCATGTTCGTGATGGTCGACGTCGCGGGCACGGGCCTCGACGGACTGGCTTTCGCCGAAGCCCTGCTCGACCAGGGGCAGGTATCGGTACTGCCGGGCGCGGGTTTCGGTGCCAGCTGCCGTAACTATGTACGGATTTCCCTGACCCTGTCCGTGGCGGCGATGGCGTCGGCCTTCGACCGCATCGAAGCCTTTGTAGCAACACTGGAGTGCAAACCCCGTGAGTGATAGCGCAACTTTGCCCCGCATCAACGGCCGGCGCCTCTGGGATCGCCTGCAGGCCATGGCCGCCCACGGCGCCACCGCCAACGGTGGCTGCAACCGGCAGGCCCTGACCGACACCGACCGGATCGGTCGCGACCTGTTCCTGGACTGGTGCAGACAGGCGGGTTGCGACATCCGTATCGACGCCATCGGCAATATCTTTGCTCGCCGCCCCGGCGTCGACGCGGACGCGGCCCCGGTCCTGACCGGCAGCCACCTCGACACCCAGCCCACCGGTGGCAAATACGACGGCGTCTACGGCGTGCTCGGGGGGCTGGAGGTGCTCGAGACCCTGAACGACGCGGGTATCCACACCCGGCACCCGCTGGAAGTCGTGGTCTGGACCAACGAGGAGGGTTGCCGCTTCGATACCGCGATGATGGGCTCCGCCGTATGGTCCGGCGCCATGCCCCTGGCCGAGGCCTGCGCGCTCACCGACCGCGACGGCCACAGCGTCGGCGAGGAGCTGCAGCGCATCGGCTATCGGGGCCAGGAACCGGCGCAGCCGTTCCCGGTAACCGCGGCCTTTGAACTGCATATCGAGCAGGGGCCGGTGCTGGAGGCAGAGGAACTGGCTATCGGCGTGGTCACCGGGGTGCAGCACATGAGCCGCCACCGGGTATTCATCGACGGTGTCGCCACCCACGCCGGGCCGACGCCCATGGCCATGCGCAAGGATCCGATGATGGCCCTGGCCGCACTGCTGCCGGCACTGTTCGCGCTGGCCACCGAGCAGGGGCCAGAGGCCCGGGTAACCTGCGGCTTTGTGCAGGCGCGGCCCGGTTCCAGCAACACGGTCCCGGAACAGGTAGAGCTGACCGTGGACATCCGCCATCCGCAGCTGGCGCGCTATCGAGCGCTGGAGGCCGGGCTGGAAGCAGCGGTGCAGGAGACCTGTGCCCGCTTCCAGCTTGAGGGGAAGGTGAGCTGCTTCTGGGAGGCCCCCGGCGTCACCTTCGACCCGGACTGCGTGGCCGCGGTGGCGCAGGCGGTAGAAGCCCTGGGCTACAGCCATCGCGAGATGGTATCCGGGGCCGGCCACGATGCCTGCAATCTCGCAGCCGTTGCGCCCACCAGCATGATCTTCATCCCCTGCGAGGGCGGCGTCAGCCACAACGAAGCGGAGGCCATTACGCCGGCCCAGGCAGAACAGGGCGCCAACGTGCTGCTGCTGGCCATGCTGGAACGGGCGGGGGTGGCGGCATGAACCTGGGGCAGCGCAAGGCGGGCGGCGGCAGCGCAGTACTCACCCGCTGGGGCATGGACTCCGAGTACGGGGTGTTGCGCGACGTGTTGATCGGTCCGGTGGACCACTACCGCTGGCAACCCGGCAACGCCATGGCCCGCCGCTCCCGGCGTCTGGGCCGGGAATTTGACCCTGAGCTGGCGCGCGCCCAGTACCGGGAGATGCTGGATGCCTACCGGCAGGCCGGTGTCACCACCCATATCCTCGAAGCCGACTCCGCCCTGCCCTACCAGATCTACGCCCGGGACTCCTCGGTCATGACCCCCTGGGGGCCGATCATCACCCAGATGTACAGCCCCTGGCGGCGCGGGGAGTGGAAGCCGGTGCTGGAGTTCTACCTCGGCCAGGATATCCCCATCTACGACATCATCACCGCCGGCAGCCTGGAGGGAGGCGATTTCATGGTGCTTGAACCCGGGGTGATTGTCTGCGGAATCAGCGGCGAGCGCACCAGCCCCGAGGGCCTGGCCCAGCTCCAGTCCTGGGTGGAAGCAGAAGGCTGGGAATTCCGCAGCTACAGCTTTGATCCCTACTTCCTGCACCTGGACGTGAAGCTGGCGATGCTGTCGGACAAGCTCGCCGCGGTCTGTGGCCAGGCCCTGGAGCAGGAATTCCTGGACTGGCTGCAGGGGCGCGGTATCGAACTGATCGACATCTCCTACCGGGCGATGCTGGAGCTGGGCTGTAACGTCGTGGCCCTGGGCAATGACCGGGTGCTGATGCCCAATGACAACGTTGAACTGCGGGAGAAATGCCGGGCCCGGGGGCTGGAGGTGATCGACCCGGACGTCAGCCTGTTTACCGCGGGTGGCGGCGGCGTGCACTGCATGTGCCAGCCGCTGCGGCGGGACCCTGCCTGAGCAGCGCCCGCTCGCCTGGCCTGCAGGCAAAATTGCCCACACCGGACTGCATAATCATACGCAGGCAGTTACCCCCCCGCTGCCGATTTCTTTACCCTGTGCCGTTCTCTGTTGGTACCGGAATCTGGAGGCCGACGACCGCGTGGCTTTCTGCGTTGTTTCCAGGACCAACATCATGGATTACGTCGAGATTCGCGGTCACGCCAGCCTGCAGGACGACGCCGATCGCAGCTTCTTCCGGCGTCAGTTCATGGCCGGTTCAGGTGGCGCGGAACCACCGGAGGATCTGGACGCGCCGGGCACCGAGCGGGTCATCATCACGATTCATCCGCAGCAGGTTTCCAGCCCCAAGCTGTACGGTGGTCGATTCGGTTGAAGGCGGGTCCGCCTGCCTGGTCGGGCCGGGCCGACCTGGGCCGCCTACGTGGCCCGGCCTCGGCGGCCCCACCTCGGCGGCCCCACCCTCCTGCGCGGCCCCACCTATATGTCCGCGGGCAGAAACGCATCCCCCAGCACGGTCCGGCCATCGAGGCTGCGTACCGACAGCCCCAGCGCCAGCACCCACTGCCGGCTGTAGGCCATCTGCCCCACATGGCGGCCGGAGCACAAGGATAGCGCCGCCTCCGCCATCATCTCGATGGGCTCGGCCCAGTCCGGGTGACGGCGGGCGATGTCGCGCACGTACTCGGCCCCGGGGGTGAGCACAATACTTTCCGGCGCCAGGGTATTCACGAAGATGTTCTCTGGCGCCAGTTCGTGCGCCAGGCCCTCACTGTAGCGGTTCAGCGCCGCCTTGCTGGCACCGTAGGCGGCGATCACCAGTGCCGCCTCGCGACTGTCGCGATAGGGCGGCAGGGGCTGGTTGACCGTGGCGCTGCTGATACTGAGGATCCAGCCCGCACCGCGTTCCCGCATCCCGGGTAGCGCCTGCTGGGCCAGTTCCATGGGTACGTTCAGGTTGAGGTCGAGCATCAGGTTGCGCTTCGCGGTCGTGACCCTGCTGGGCAGATCCATGCTGGAACCCGCCGCATTGTTCACCAGGATATCGATGGGGCCGAAGTGTGCCGCGGCCCTGGCTACCAGGTCGGCGCGCGCCTCCGGGACCAGCAGGTCACAGACCTCCGCCGCCGCCCGGCCGCCACTGGCGTTGATCGCCGCCACCGCACATTCCAGGGTGCCCGGCAGATCGCCGTGGGCACCCAGGCGCGACGCGCACAGCACCACCGCCGCACCTTCGGCGGCAAAGCGGGTGGCAATGGCCTGGCCGATACCGCGGCTGGCACCGGTGATGAGGGCGGTCTTTCCCGACAGTTGTCCCATGCTGTTCTCCTTTATGCTTGTGCTGCAGGGTTGCGGATCAGGTGTGAATTCTGCTCAGTACTGCCGATAGCGGCGCTGCACATGGCGATGGCGCAGCAAGCGCTGGGCGGCTCGCTCCTCGGCTGTGACAATCCGCGCATGGGGCATGTGCGCGCGGATATCGTCAAAGGGCACTTTCCTTGCGGTCAGCGTCGGCCACTGTTCCTTTGGTGGCGGCTCGGGATAGGTCCAGCGCCTGCTGGTGTAGCCGTGGAGGACCCCGGTGGTACTCACCCAGTTGGCGACACCCGGGTCGCGGTGACAGACCACCCAGCGCCGGGCGCCATCGGGATCGGTTTCCACGAAGTGCGCGTTGATATTGCTGGGGTAACTCTCGAAGTCCAGCGACTCTCCCCACAGGTTGGCCAGGTGGAAACCGAGGAAGTGCGGCTCGATCGGCGTGCGGGTCTCGATTACCAGCGCCTCGTCATCTTCCAGCAGGTAGGTGCCGCCGGCGTAGATGTTGCTGCTCTGGCCGCCACCGGTGGCGATACCCAGCACATTGGGCGGGTTCATGTCGTTCACCGGCATGAACGGCTTGTCCAGGCCCATGCGCTCGCTGATGCCGCCCGGCACCTGGCCGTAGGTTTCCAGGGTAATGGTATTGAAGGCATTCCAGAAGTGGACCTGATTGCGGGCGATACGGCCGATCTCCCGCAGCATGTGTTCGGCGCCTGCGGGGTCGATAGGCGGACGCGGTTCCTGCTCGCAGCCAATGCGCAGGATCTCCAGATCGAGCAGGTCCTGGTTGGCCCAGTCGTGGAACAGCTCACGGCAGGTCAGGAAGCGGCCCACATGCTCCACTCCGCGGCTGCTGCGCTTGCTGAGCATGAAATTGCCGCTGTAGCCCTCGGGCTGCTCCGGCGCCACCAGGATATCGAAGCTGCCATCCGCTTCCACCTGCAGCTTGCTGCTGTCCAGGGTGCTGGTATTGATACGGGTACCCGGCTGCATCTCCGACAGCTTGCCGCTGTCGCCGGAGTAGCCGCTGGCCAGCTCGAAAATCACGTACTGGGGCGCGGTGGTGCCCGCCGCCGGCGCCTCCCCGCGCCAGTGCCGGGTGTCGGCAGCGCGGCCGCGAATGCGGTAGCTGTAGTTGCCGTCGATCTCCACCCCCAGGTACACCGCGTCGGCATTGTCGATGGTGGAGCGGTTCATGGGCTGTATCGCGCGCCGAAAGCGCGGATACAGGGGGTCCGCCAGGGCCCGCTCAATGGCATTGAGCATGAACCCGGCCACGTAGCGGTAACCCTCCGCCAGATTGCGGTCCGTGGGCGGCGGTGGATACAGGGCCGGATCGTCGATGGCATCCCGCGCTTCCTGGAAGCACTGGATCATGTCGTCGAAGGCCGCGCGCAGGGCCTCGCGGGTGGCGGCGGTACTCTCGGGGTGGGGCATGCGCATGATTCTCCGTGGTCGGTTTTTTATGTTTCAGTCGCGGTGGCTGACGGCGCTGCATCATCGGCGCCGGCTCTGGTCGCAGGCCGGTCATCTGCCCGGGGCTTGCCAGCTTGGGACTCAGCCGCCCGCGGGTTGCCTGCCAGGGGCTCAGTCGCACACGGCTGACCGGCCCGGGGTTCAGCCGCCCGCAGGAGCTCAGCCGCCCGCGACCAACCATAGCGGTCATAGAACGGGCCCAGCCGCCGCTCCAGCAATTCACTGGACAGGTCGTATTCGCCCAGGCTGTATTCGAACTTGGAATGGTGGCTTTTTTCGCGCTCGGCATTGGCCTGCAAATAGTTGTCGAAAGTGTCGCTCACCGTCATGCCCAGGGCAGTGTAAACGGCGTCTACGGTTTCCCGCGGCCGCGCGGTAAGCTCCCGGTAATCGACGAAGGCGTGGGGAGTCGCCGCGTGTCGGGCAAGCTGAGCCGCCGGGTTGTGAAAACTTTCGAAGGAGGTTTCCAGCAGTATGTCCAGGGAGTGGCCGTAGTCGGCCTTCTGCCAGCCGCGGCTCTTCCAGGAGATTTCCACCAGTTTCAGCAGGCTGGGCACGCACTCGGCCGGGTCGCGCACCATGACCACGATGCGCGCGTCCGGGAAATATTCGATCAGCGAACCGACCCAGCCGCTCATCACCGGGTTCTTGCTCAGGTGGATGCGGTCGCCGCCGTTCAGCAGCAGCTGGCGTTTCACCAGTTCCCGGTAGTGGTGCAACCAGCGGCGGCGCTTGGCGGGCATCTGGTCAAGGTGGAACAGGTCCAGCACATCCATCACCGGCAGGTCCGTCGCCCACTGCTGGGTGACAAAGGCAGCGCGCATGGCGAACTGGTCCTCCTCCGAGGTCCACAGGCTCATGTTGTGGATGTGGCGGAAGGGGCCGAAGGTCTTGTCATCCCAGGCCTTGAGTGTGCGGTGAATGAAGCCGCCCAGGAGTCGGCTGTCGGCCTGCCCCAGCCAGCGAATAACTTTTTTCTGCAGCAGCGAGGGGAACAGGGTCTCCCAGTAGAGAAAGTAACTGAAACGCTCGCCGTCCGCCGCCAGCAGGCGGTGCATCAGGGTGGTGCCGCTGCGCGCGTGGCCGACAATGAATACAGGGGTTTTGACCTTTTGCGTCCACAGCCGCGGGAACAAGACGTAGTCGAGCAGGAAGCAGAGGCTGTGAAACAGGGTCGCCAGCGGCGTGGTCACCAGCAAGCGCAGCAACAGACGCCGCCGGCCCGGCCAGTGTTTCAGGCCCCAGACGTGGCGCAACAGACGGAAGTAATAGTCAACGTCGAAATACATGGCGCTCGCGGGCAGTTGTCATCGCATCGGAATACAGTACTCTAGCGCTCTGGCCGGCGCTGGCAACTGCGGTTTCGGCATCGCGCCATTCCCTGTATCTTCATGTATTTGTTGAATTTTTTGGAGCCTTGCCGGCAGTGAACCCGCTCTCCTTACATTTTCGCCGCTACTGGAGCGGACGATGAGCGACACGGGGCTACCGCAACCGCGCAAACGCCCGCGGCAGCAGCGCTCCCAGACTCTGGTTCGCGCCATCCGCGAGGCCTGCCTGCAAATTCTGGAAACAGAGGGTCCCGACCGGCTAACCACCCAGCGCATTGCCGATATCGCCGGCATCAATATCGCCTCCCTGTACCAGTACTTCCCCAACAAGGAAGCGGTACTGGCGGAGGTCTATGAAGAGCGCATGGCGGGGCTGGTGGCGCAAACCGAGAGCGAATTCGCCCGCATTCACGCCCTGACCGACCAGGGTCTGGAAGCCACCCTGGCGGCGATCATCGACCTCGAAGTCGCGCTGCTGCTGCAGCTGTACCGGATGTACCCGGACTTCTACCTGCAGTACCAGCAGAGTCTGGATATCCGCGCACGCGTGAACGAGCTGACCCAGTCCCTCGCCAATCCCTCCTGGGAGCAATGGTTCCCGGGCTTCCTGCGCCGACACCGGGCGCAGTTGCGCAAGGGCGATATCGACACCATGGCGTTCATCGCCCGCCGCAGTCTCGATGCCTGTCTGCAGTCGGCGCTGGCGGAGCGGCCACTGGCGCTGGATGATCCGGCTTTTCGACGGGAAGTCCTGACGCTTTTGCTGAATTACCTGCTGCACAGGTAACACCATGAGAACCCTGAACTACCAGCAGGATCTGCGCCGACAGGATATTTTATTAAGAAAATCTTATGGCGATTGAGCAGAATTTCCCGGTTGCCGGCAGGTGGCGGATCTTTAGACTGACTGATTGAAGTCAAACTACCCGATTGATTAAGCGCCCTGTATCGCTTGTTTGCCAGGAGAGATCCCATGAAGTTGCTCATCGCTATTTTCGTCGCACTTTATGCCACATCCTGTCTAGCTGGCGCGCGGGCCGACACACCAAATATTGTGTTGATTGTTGCAGACCATATGGGCGCGAGTGATATCGGCCCCTATGGGGCAACCGATGTCGAGACTCCCTCCCTGGACACGATGGCCGCACAGGGCGTGCGCTTTACGAATTTCAACTCCGCCGCGCCCATCTGTGGTCCGTCGCGAGCAGCAATGATGACGGGCAGGTATCCGGCACGTATCGGTTTCGAGGACAACATCGATCACGACGGCGGGCTGAGTGCAGAAATACCGACAGTGCCGGCACTGCTCAAGCCAAAGGGTTACAAGAGCGGTCTGTTCGGCAAATGGCATCTGGGACATGCCGAGGGCACCGACCCGCTCTCTCACGGCTTCGACGAATTCTTCGGCTATGACGAATGGAGCATCAACTACTACACCCATCGCAATGACAGCGGCAAGGAGTCCCTCGTGCACAATGGGCGTATCGTGGAGCGGGAGGGCTACCTGACGGATATCCTGACCGATGAAAGTATCCGGTTCATGGAAGAGCATCGCGGTGATCCCTTCTTCCTGTATCTCTCCTACAACACGGCACTGCCTCCCTACTTGGGTCCGAATCTGCCGCCGGACCGTTGGGACGCGGAATTTAACATCGGCACGGCTACCCGCGCTGATTACATCGCAATGGTCGAGGCAATGGATGCCGGCATAGGCAGGGTGCTGGAATCTCTTGAGAATCTCGGTCTCGCCGAGAACACGCTGGTCCTGTTCACCTACGATCACAACGGTCGGAACCTGGTGCGGAACGCCCCATACTCCGGCGGTTTCGCCATGTTGAAAGAAGGCGGAACCCGGGTACCCCTGATCATGCGCTGGCCCCAAAGGCTCCCGGCCGGCGAGACGCTGCGCAGGGACGGCATCGGCATGGACCTGGCAGCCACCGTTCTCAACGCCGCTGGCATTGAGCTGGGGCCGATCGAACTGGACGGCCGGGACCTTATCCACGCGCCTGACTCCGACGGCGAGAGGACGTTCTTCTGGCGCATATCGCTGGGCGATTTCGGCCAGGCCGCCGTTCGTCGCGGCAAGTGGAAGCTGCTGGTCCACCGATTTTCGACGTTCAGCAAGCCGACTATTTATCTCTACGATCTTGAAGCAGATCCCGGTGAGTCAATGGATCTGTATCACCAAAAGCAGGCGTTTGCAGACAGCCTGCACCGTGAACTCATCGAGTGGGAGGCATCCGTCGCTACCCGCGATCCCGCTGCATAAGGATACCCCCCAAGCGATAACGATCAGCTGCAGTGGGACTCGCCCGGCGGAGGTTTCCGCCGATGAACAGCAGAAGAAAGGCGGCACGTACCGTGTTACGGCTGGCGCAGTTTAGCAATCAGCGCAGCCACCAGCTCGTCGCGCTCAGTCACACCATGGGTTCGACCGTCACCATGGACGCTTGGCCAGCTTGAGAACGCGGCAATCACCACCCCTGCTTCAGGAGCCACATGTAGATACTGCCCACGTTGTCCAATTGCCCTGATGTCTTTTCCATCATTGCCCAAACCCCACCAGAACGAGCGGTAGTATGGAGACCCGCTCTCCGGTTGCATGTTCTGTGATGGTTTTCCTGCATAATCCGGCGTCGCGCGAATGTCCTCTATGAATGCCGATGGAACAATTTGTTCACCGAAGACGACACCGTTTGCAAGCATCAGTATTCCCATGCGCCCCATGTCTCGGAGTGTGGCGCTCATACCCCATCCTCCAGAAACGAAACCGCTCCCATCCACGGTAATATATGCATCGAATTCGGCCCCCATTGGTTGTCAGATGTACTTCGATATCAGTTGTGCGAGCGGCTCGCCCGTCACCTCCTCAAGGACCCACCCAATGACGTCGGTTGATCCGGACTTGTACACGAAGTGTCCCAGGTTGTCTTCGTTTCGGTCGACAGTCATCAAGAATTCGTAGCCGCCGCGTGGTCCGTTCGCGGGACAAGCGTCCGCGTCGGACCAGCCGACCGCACAGTCCTGCAATAACAAGCTTCCATCTTCGCTGAAATCAGCACCATCGCGCATGTCGAGTAGAGTGCGCAACGAATCAGGACCCCAGCCACTTGAAGTGAGTGCCGGCACGTAATCTGCAACCGACTTCGAGAGGTCGATCACACCCTTGTCCGCAAGAATCCCAGCCAGAATACCCACCACAGATTTGGTTACCAACATCATTACGTGGGGCCGGTTGGGCTTCAACTGCCCGTAATAGTTCTCCAGAACTACATTTCCGTCTTTGAGAACCAAAATTCCATCAATGTATTGTTGAGAGGCAATCTCGTCCAGGCTCAGCTTCTCGCCCCTCCACTCCAACAATAAGTCTCTGCTGACAGTTGTGCTCTTGTCTAGCCGCATAAGACGGCCAGGGTCATGCGGGATATTCACTGTCGGTATCAACTCGCGCACGTGACTGAACGCCCATCGATTGTTCGGACCGGAGAGAAAATTGGTGAGCGTCAAGTCATCCGGCCTGCCGCTTTGCTCAGCAAGGCTGACCGATGCGGCGGCAACGCCGAGCGCGAGGCCAATGGTTCTGAACATTTCCATCACTGTTGGTGCTCTCCACCTCGAACATGTTTACTGCAAACGCAAGCAATCGATGGCATCTGACGATCCCTCGGGCTGTGTCGCCCATGTAAACGGTCAATCGAAAGTTTGGGTTCCGAAAACTCCAAGTGCAGACCCGAAGAGCGCGAATCCGTCGCACGTAGCCAGGACTAGGCTCCGTTGCCGGAATAGTCCGGAGGCAGCAACTGCTTAAGTGCTTCAAGGTGTGGCTTAGCGTAGGTCCCGCCCTCGTCAAACTGCGCCTTTGTCGCCCGGGCGATGTCTGATCCGATTTCACGTAGTGGTACACCAGTCGACATCGCCTTGACCTGGACTTCGCAGGCCCGCTCCAGGTAGTAAAGCCGATCGAACGCTTCGGCGACGCTGGCCCCAACAACGGTGACGCCGTGATGGGCCATGAACAGAACGTGTGCGCGGCCCATGGCCAGGGCGATCCGCTCTCCTTCTTCAGGGCTCTCGGCCAATCCGTGGTAGTCATCGTCCCAGGCGACATCCTCGAAGAAACGCAATGAGTTCTGGTGAACGTAGCGGAAGTGCGGGCGTTCCAGGCATGTGAGTGCCGTCGCCCAGGGCATATGCGTATGCATCACGCAGACCGCATCCGGGTGTTGTTGGTGTATCGCACTGTGTATGTGGAGCGCTGTGACCTCCGCGTCACCTGCGCCCTCAGGGCCAATCACGATGAGGTCGGATGCGGTCACGACCGACCAGTGAATCCCGTGAGGGTTCAGCAGGTAACTTTCGTCGCCAATGGCGACACTGAAGTGATTGCAGATGCCCTCGTTCAAGTCAAAGTGTGCTGCCAGGCGTAGCGCAGCGGCAAGATCAATCCGGGCCTGTTGAATATCGGTGTTACTCGTTTCCGTACCTCCTCATGCAAATGAACACTAATACAGTAGTCTCCGCGCGATGCGGGCGTCCGGGAACGAAGACATTGACTCTCCGCTCGTGGATACCAGCGGGCTTCGGCCCGTTCCGCCCGACAGGGATCGTGCTCATCGCCACCGCGCTTGCTCTGCACTTGCCGGCCGTGGTCAGTCCCGGTACGCGGCCGGTGCCGAGAAACCACCAAGAGCTTCGCTCACTTGACGCGCGAATTCGATAGTGACCAAATCGCCCATCTCCCGCGCCACGACCTGCACGCCGATCGGCAGACCACGGTCGTCGAGACCCGTTGGCAACACGGTGGACGGAAGGTAGGCAACCCCGCTGAGGCCAGCCCAGAAAATTTGCTCGAAATAGGGACGCTCTGCATTATTCACCGTCAGCTGCCGCGCCTCCAGCTGCGGGGACTGGTCGTGTGGAAAGGCTGTGGTGGCACTCACGGGGGTCAGCAGAATGTCAAAGCCGCGGAAGAATTCGTGCCATGCCCAGCGGAGGTGCGTGCGACGCTCGTTAAACGCGTGCCAGTCCCGATAATACAGTGTCGAACCGCGGGTCTCGTAGGCCAGCTCACTCTTGTCTTCGGGATCGAGACGCGGTAGCCGTTTCAGATTTTTCTCGAACACTTCCCGAGGCTGACGCGCGTAAATCGCTGCATAGAGCAGGTGTTCGTACTGCTCGTGAGAATGGTCGGCGGAGAACTTGGGGCGAGCGGTATAGTGCACAGATCCGCCGGCGTCTTCGACGAGTTTTGCGACCTGCAGCACGCGGTCGCTTATTGCCTTGTCGACAGGTGCGAGGTCGTCGTCCGCCCAAACCGCGACCCGCCAGTCTCCCAGACGTTTCTGTTTAGCGGCAGGCAGTTCGAGGCTCCAACCCGGTGCATGCAGTTCATCAGCGCCACCGACGATGGTCAACACGGTAGCCAGATCCCGCGCACTGCGCGCAAGCGGACCGATCACGGAGATATCCGTCGGCGCCAGGATACCGGGCAGCGCATGGCCGCGCATAGGCAGGATGCCCCATGTCGGTTTGTGTCCGTAGACACCGCAGTAATGTGCAGGGTTGCGGATAGACCCGCCGATGTCGCTGCCCATCTCGAGCCCGGTCATGCCCGACGCCAACGCCGCCGCCGAACCCCCGGAAGATCCGCCAGGAACACGGGACAGATCGTAGGGATTGTTGGTTGTCCCGTAGACTTCGTTGTAACTCTGGAAATCCCCCAGGGACAGCGGCACGTTGGTCTTCCCGAAGATGACAGCGCCCGCCGCCTGCAGCCGTTGACAAGCGACGGCATCGGAGGTGGCGATATTGTCCCTGAGCAGCGGGTCGCCCCAGGTCGTCGCCATGTCCGAAATGTTATAGGACTCCTTGACCGTCATCGGAAGGCCGTGGAGCGGCCCCCAGCTGTGTCCCTTCGCGAGGGCTTTATCAGCTTCCTTCGCTCGGGCCCGTGCCTTATCGAGCTGCGTTGCGATGATCGCATTGATTTCAGGGTTGTATCTGTCCATCCTGGCGACATAGTGATCGAGCAATTCACTGCTCGAAAGCTCCTTCGCTCGCAGTCTCTCGACCAGATTTGTTGCATCGCTGAACGCGATTTCGTCCATTTACGTGTCTCCTCTGCGGTGATTGTATGAACCCACAGATCGCCGGCATTCCGGGTTCCAGAAGGTCATCTAGTCGCTCTATGCGTCACTCAACAGCCGCGGTTACTTTGGCGCTGCCACTCCCGCCAGGTAGTCTCGCAGATCGCGCTTGATGGTCGGCGCCAGTATGTACAAGCCGATGATATTGGGTATCGTGACCAGCACGACGAGGCTGTCGATGAAATCGATCACCTGCCGCACCGTCAACACCCCACCCGGGATCAACGCCACGCAAAACAGCACGCGATAGACGTACATCGACAGGCGCGAATGACCGAACAGGAACGCCCATACCCGACTCATGTAGTATGACCAGGAGATGATCGTCGTGAACGCGAACAACAGCACGCAGACAGCAAGAATGTAGGGAAACCACCAGATCACACTGCCGAACGCCGCCGAAGTAATCTGGATGTCATTGAGACCCTCAAGCTGATAGGCCCCGGTGACCACGATCACCAGCGCGGTCATGAAGTTGACAACCACCGTGTCGAAGAATGGCTCGGTGGAAGCCGCCAGGCCCTGTGAGACGGGTTCGCGGGTTTTCGCCGCAGCATGCACCATCGTGGATACACCCGTCCCCGCCTCTGTCGAGTAGACCGCCCTGCGCATTCCGATCACGAACACTCCGATCACGCCGCCAACGACGCCCTCCGGCGCAAAGGCTCCGGAGACGATCGACACCAGCGCGCCGGGTATGGCACCGGCGTGCAAAACAAGAATCGTGACTGCCGCCAACAGGTAGATCGCACACATCAACGGCACGACACGGCTGGTGACGCTCGCGATACTGCGGATACCTCCGATAATCACAAGTGCGACGGCGAGTGCCAGAACGAAGCCAAATGTCCAAGGCGCTTCGAGGCCGGTTACCGCACTCAACTGGCTATAGGCCTGGTTGACCTGGGTGTATACCAGCATCTGTGGAATCGCACAGAGGGCGTAGCTCAGGGCCAGGACCTTGCCGAGCAGTGGCCAGTTTCTTTCCTCCAGTCCAGCCCGCAGGTAATACATGGGCCCGCCGAACACAGAGCCGTCCGCGAGAATGGTGCGGTGCTTCACGGCCAGCGTCGACTCGGCGAACTTCAGGGACATTGCGAAAAACGCGATCACCATCATCCAGAACGCCGCCCCGGGCCCGCCGATCCCGATCGCGATGGCCACCCCGGCGATGTTCCCGAGCCCGACTGTACCGGCGAGGGCGGTGGTGAGCGCCTGAAACTGGGTTACCTCGCCTGGTGCATCGGGGTCGGCATAGCGTCCTTTCAGGATGCGTATGGACAGGGGAAAGCAGCGGACGTTCACGAAGCCGAGGTAGACGGTGAAGAACAGCATCGGCACGGCCATCCACAACACGGCCCACTCGACATCCACTCCCAGTACCCGTACCTGGCTGAAAGCAATGTCGGTGACCATCGATATGATGGCTACGGTGATCTCCTGGAAACTGGCCGCTAAAGCTTGCATGTATCTACCCGCTCCGCGAGCGATCCCCCAGGGCCTGGACCAATCCAATGCAGCTGATCAAAAGCCAGAAAGTCTCGATAAAAAAGGCGGACAGGTTGAAATCCACGGTTAGCGAGTACAGGATCAGCGCAGCACCCACCCCGTTCAGCAGTGAATGGCGGACGCCCGGAACCCGCATCTTTCGCAGCTGGATCAGCAGGTAGGTCACCACGATCATCGCCGCCCCGACCGTCCCGACGACATCGTGCAAATCAAAGTTCATCGGGAAAACGAACCGGCGGGCGCCATGCCCGCGCGCTCCCAGGCGTGCAGGTAATCGTCAGCAATTGCCCGAAGCCGCTCCCTGCCGAAGCTGCGCTCGTGTCCACCGTGAACGACACGCACGGGCAGTTCTCGCAGTCTCAACATTGTGCGTACATAATCGCTGAGGTCGGCTCCGGGAAAGTTCGTCAGCAAAGCGCCATCATAAATGGCGTCACCGGAGAACAGGATGCCCGTGGTCTCTTCCCAGAGGCCGATGCTACCGGGTGAGTGCCCGGGCAGGTGCATCACTTCGAAGCTGCGATTACCGAGATCGAGCCTGTCACCTTCCTTTACCGACCAGGTACACGGGGCCGGGCGCGTCGTATGCGCCGCGATGTCGAAAGCCGCCTCGGGCACGGCACTGATCAGCTCGTCCCGCTCCACCGGGTAGCCCACATCTCTAAGTTCTCGCAACTCCGCCTCGCTGAAGTTGCAGGAGCGCAGCATCATCGGCGAGGAACCGTCAGCCATGATCGCCGCCTCACTTTCATGCACAACCCGCTCATCGAACTCGTGCATGCCGCCGATATGATCGAAATGTGTGTGGGTCGCCACCGCCGTCAGACGCTTGTCGAAAATATCCCGGGCGGCGCTGCGCAGACTCGCGATACCCAGGCCCGTGTCCACCAGCATGTCCCGATCCCTGCCGCGAACGTGCCAGATATTGCAGCGAATCAGCGCGTCAACATGGGGCTCCCAAATCAGCGTGATGTCATCGTCGATACGCCTGCGTTCGAACCAGCGGTCTGCGATTTTCATGTATCTCTGTGCCTCCGGTCGGCCCGCTCTGCTAGCCAGCGAGGTCCGCTGCTACCCAACGGTGGAACTGATGACGCATCCCGTCCCAGAAGGGGGAGAAGAAACGTTGCGTGTATACGGGCGACCGCGCCGCCTTCTGCACGGCTTCCGATATCCGATTGTCCTCCGGCGCCACCTCACCGTGGAAGCCGTAGACTTTCTCGTGCTTCGCGGCATTCTCCGGTGTCACCGCGCTGGCGGGGAGCAGGTACATGCGCCGATCGACTGTCCACTCGGCGCCGTCCGGCAGGTTGATGGCGATCTCGATGTAGCCCGGGGCGATGGAGAAGCTCATTGCGGGATAGAGGTCCACGAAGGCCGCCTGGTCCGGCAGCTGTCCGTTCGCGCCAAGATGTGGTTCCGCGGGGTCCACGGCCCCGTAGGTTTCGGTGAAGTCGCTGTAGTTGAAGCCAAGCCCGATCAGGTAGCCGTCGACAATCTCGTGGTAGGTCTTCTCACCCGCTGCGGTCACCCGCGGATGGGCCGCGGACTCACGGTAGGCGCGGTGCACGAAGTTCTCGTGCAGCACATTGGGTCCGTCGATGTCGAAGAAGATCTTCCAGTTGCAGTGTGTCACTGCACGGGGCACGATCGGCTGCCCGGTCCGGTCCAGGACCACGGCGACGTCGCCGAGGTCATACTGCGAGAACTGGCGCGCGATCGGCGCAATGTAGTCCTCGAAGGGTTCCGGCTGCGGGGACAGATTCACGAAAACCGTATGCAGGTAGGTGGCACAGTGCACCTCGACCAAATCCGTCGCGGGAACCGCTGCAGGCTGCTGGTCGCGGCGCGGCGTGCCGTCCCAGAACGGGGCTGCCTGCAACCTGCCATCAAGCCTGTACACCCAGCCGTGGAAGGGTGTGACGATTTCCGTGAGTCCGAAAGTGGGCTCCATGATGGCGAGGCAGCCGTCATAGGGAACCACGTTGTGGAAGACACGCAGCCGTCCGTCCAGGTCGCGGACAGCCAGCAGGGGCATGCCGCACAGCTCGAAGGGCAGAGCCTGCCCCACCTCTGCCACGTCGAAGTCGAAGAGGACGCAGACCCAGTGCCTGCTGAAGATCCGCTCTCGCTCTGCCTCGAAGAAGACGGGGCTACAGTAGGACTCTGCCGGCAGGGTACTGGCCCTCTCGATCGGGGCATTGATACGCTCGATCTGTTCGTCGGAAAGCACCCTGTCCGCTCGGCTCATCGCGTTTGCCTCTGCTCCTCGTTTCATGTCGTCCACCGTTAGTCCCAGTAGGTGGCGTGATCGGCGGCCCGTCGGTTCACTTGCTTTAGCAGTGCCTCCCGGTCCACCGGTATACCGTTCACCCACACGCGCTCGATAGCGCGCGTGTTGTGTATGTCATCGAGGGGGTCGCGTGACAGCAGCAGAAGGTCTGCTCGCAGTCCTGGCACTACGGCCCCGGTGTCCGCCACGCCAATCTGCTGCGCCGCCAGCCCGGTTGCACTGGCGATGGCCTCGAGCGGTGAAAGCCCTACGGCGACGACCAGCTGCAGCTCATCGTGCAGGCTGTAGCCTGGCCACATCCATGGTGTGCCATCTGGGAAGGAAGCGTCGGTCCCGGCGAGGATGGGCACGCCAGCCTTGTGCATCCGGCCGAGTAGCTCTACGAGGGTCTGGTACTGCCGGGCCATGGCGGCGCGATCGGCAGCTGAAAAAGGCTGCTCCAGCACCTCGGTGCCCGCAGTCTGGCGCCAGCGCTCCAGCAGCGTTTCCGGCGCCTCGCTGAACTCCAGGTCCTCGGCCTTGCGGCGCCCGGCGAACAGCGGATCGGGCGATCGCAGCGCCGGGTGCTGGACGATAAGAGTCGGCACCACCGCCGCACCGCTGTCGACGAAAGACTGGACCAGAGCGTCGGCCTTGCCATGGTCGTAAGAATCGACCAGGCGGTTGAGGAAGTCTTCCCCCAGGGCGCGCGCATAGAGTAGCTCAATGTCGCCGCTCGTCGTGGCTTCCCGCATCATGGCGAGCAGCTCCCCGCGCAGCCGGGCCTCGTCGGATGAGCAGGCGAGCAGCAGGCCGCCGAACAGGCTTCCCTCGTGCTCAACGGTGACCAGGCCGGCACGGACTGCATCATTGACCGACAGCGCGGTCGGGACGTGGCCTGCCAGTGCCAGGTCCATGGCTGCACCGGCACCCACCAGCGCCATGAATTCATCCCGGCTTAGGAAATCCCGGACCTTGATGAAATCGACTTCTAGCTCCCGCAGCTTGTCCAGCGCGTCGGGGAGCGTGCCGAGGGTAAGCTGCCGGTGGGACGGATAGGCATCGTAGGGTGAGTCGCCGTCCAGCATCAGCCCGGCAAACACCAGGCGCGGGAATTCACCGCTGCCGGCGCGGTAGGCCTCGCGCAGCACTCCAAGTTCCCGCACACAGCCTTCGCCGCATCCCATGTCCCGCAGCCCGGTGACGCCGGCGGCCAGGTAGGCCTGCATGGCGGTCCTGTCGGCGCCGGTATGGGCGTGCAAGTCCCAGAGGCCAGGCATAAGGTATTTCCCGTGTCCATCGATGACGGTTGTGTCGGGGCCAATCGCCGGAGCGGTATCGCTGACACTGGCGATACGTCCCTGCTGCAGGAGCACATGCTGATGCTTCACCGGTGGGCTACCGAGGCCATCAATGACCGTCACATCGCTGACCAGCGTCGCCCGGGGCTGCGCGACCGCGGGCTGCACCGTGATGGCAAGACCCAGAACGAGGACGGAAAATGCTTTCCTGTAGAGTGCGAATTTCATGACCAATCTCCTTCGAGCGGTGGTGGCCGCCTAGCCAATGTAGAGATCCTCAGGGACCCCAATGCCACTATTGCGGAAGAAGTCGTGGCAGCGCTCGACATCACGCACCCACTCGAAGAACAGGCCCTTGGCGCTGATCACGATCACGCCGGCATCGCGCATGCGCTGCAATCCGAAGTCGTGCCCCTGCTGAGGCGAGGCGCAGGCGTCGGCCACCGCTGCAACCCGGTAACCCCGCTCGAGGAGCCCGAGTGCCGACTGTGACACGCAGACATCGGTTTCCAGCCCAGTGAGGACTACCGTGCGCCGCCCCGCGGCCTCCACCGCTGCAAGGATACCTGCCTGACCAGCCAGGCCGAACACCATTTTGTCGTGCTCCACAGCGCCGCCAGTCATGCAGTCACGCAGAGGTTCAGTCGTGGCGCCCATGACAGGGATTTCCTCGGCGGTGACACACAGGGGCACGGACAGCCAGTCTGCGACCTGCATTAACCACCGGCAGCGCGAGACAACGCGGTCGGCGTCTTCCTTCTCCAGACGGACGAGGAACTTGTCCTGCACGTCGATAACAACCAGCAGGCTGTCGCCGGCATCAATCAACCTTGCGTTCTTCTCCATGGGTACTCCCGCCTCAATCAGTCTGCTGCAAGTTCGTAATCCGGACGCTGACTCATTGCGCCAGCGCCCGGGTCAGCCGGTAGAGGAACTCGAGTCCCTCGTAGAAGGATCGGACTCGTATCCGCTCGTTCGCCGCGTGCGCCCGATCGTCCTCCACGTCGATAAAGATCCCATTCGTGCCATAGACCGGCACACCGCGTTCGCGCAACAATCTACCGTCCGTCCCCCCGGGCCCCATGATCGGCATAGTAGCAACCCCGGGCCAGACTTTTTCGGTAACGCGCTCCATCACCGCGAAGACCTCCGGCTGCAGGGAGATGCCGGGCACCGTCATGGATGCCTGCAAAGCAGTGAGATCGACACTGTCCGGGAGTACGGCTGCGATCCGCTCCTGAACCCGTTCACGAGTGTCCGTAGGTACCAGCCGACAATTCACTGTTATCACAGCTCGTTGCGGCAGGGCATTTACTGCGTGCCCCCCGGTGATCATGGTCGGTGAGCAAACGGTGCGCATGCTCGCGTTATAAAAGGGAATTCCTGAAAGGAAAGCCACGGCTGCCGGGTCCGGCGGGTCCAGCAACAGGCCACTGATCGCTTCATGCAGTTCGCCGTCCGTAATCGCCCGGGAACGCGAGAAGAACTGATGTGTCACACGGTTCAGTTCCACCGGAAAGTCCAGGTCCTGCAGCGCCACCAACACCTGCCCCGCTCTGTGTAGCACGTTGTCTCCTGAGGGCATGGAAGAGTGCCCCCCCGCCCCGGTGACGGTGATCTCGAAAGTCTGGGACATCTTCTCCGTAGCCTGGATCTCGTTCGCCAGCCGCTCACCGCCAACCAACACACCGCCCGCACCCTCGCTCAGGACATGCGCCGCACGCAATTTCGCTGGATGCTCGGCCAGCAACCATTGCACCCCATTATGGGTACCACCCTCCTCGTCGGCGGTGAGCGCCAGAACGATATCCCGGCGCGGCCGATAGCCCTCGGCGCTCAGTCGCAGCAGATTGGCTATGTGAAGAGCAGCCGAGTCTTTGTCATCGGACACACCGCGGCCGTAGAAGTAACCCTGTTCCTCGGTAAGGGTAAACGGATCATGCTCCCAGGCTGCGGCATCGACTTCAACGACGTCAAGATGTGCCAGTAGCAACAAGGGAGCACACTCGGGGTTTACACCACGGTAGCGCACTACCAGGTTGCCCTTGCGCGGAGCCGGTACGAGAACCTCTACGTCTTCGGCTGCAAAGCCGGCGTCGAGGAAGCGTTTGGCGATGGCCTCCGCCGCCCGGGTGTTGTCGCCGATGCTGTGGGTCGTATTGATCTCGATCAGCTGCGCGAAGATGTCCCGGGCGAGCTGTTGCCAATGTTCGGAGGTAGCCAGGGGCAGCGATCTGTCTTCCGCGTCTGCACCGCCGGGGGTCGCAAATGCTTCCCGCACCGCCATATCCGTATCGAGGGCACAGTGCGCGTCCTGCGCTGCCGCTCTGGAAGTGGCGACAGAGACGAGCAGGAGCGAGAGCGCGATCATGAATACCAAGTGCCGCCGCAAGACGCCCGGGTTTGCGGAAGCACCGTTTGTCGCGCGAATGATGAGCGTGGTCATGGGCCTGATCTCCTGTTCAATTTTTCATTCCACCGTCTCACTGCGTGTCTCGCCGGGCGCCGGAACGAGGGCCAGGGGAGAGCGTCGGATGATCCGCCAGGTTGCGATAGCCAGCACAAGGGCGACGGCGCACAGCGGCAGTGCCGCAGCAATAATGGCGAGGTCCACGCGCTCCCGGGAAAGCGCGAGTTGCTCCAGGGTCACCGCGATCACCGTGGGTCCGAGGCCGAGCCCAATCAGGGAGCTTACTGAGACAACCGCCGACGAGGCCACTCCTCGCAGCTGAGGTGGCGCGGCGATGGCGATGAAGGTGTAGGCAGACGCCGTGATCGAAACCAGGGCGACGACCCACAGCCCGGTCGCGGCGTAAACCAGCCAGACCGAGCCCACGGCATAGAGCGGGGTGACGCAAGCCGCGATCACCGTCCCCAGAAGCACTACCAGCAGGGGACCCGCGGCACCGTAGCGGCGCGTAAAGTAATCGCTGAGGTTGCCCCCGATCGGGCCACCGACAAGGCCACCGATGGCGACGATGATCCCCAGCGCAATGCCGGTTTCGCTGGGGGAGAGCATATACATGCGTGTGAGGAGTCGCGGCAGCCACGCGTAGATCCCGTTGTCCGCCACGGCGAGGAGGGAGACAACCAGTACCAGCAGCAACAGCAACACCGTAAAGGTGGAGCGCCGGAACAAGAGCGCCAGCGTACTGACGGTCCCGTCACGCTCCGGGTCCTCCTGGCGCGGCGGTTCCCGCAGGGTCAGGAGCAGCAACGGGATGAGGAAGCCCGGGATTGAAAGGACCACGAAAACCTGGCGCCAGGGGGCAATCTCACCGAGCACGGGCACGACCTGAAAGAAGCCGGCTTCCGCGGCTTCAAGAGTGATCCCGCCAATAGCATAGGCCGAACTGAAGCCTGCGTTGATGCCCATAAAGAAGATGCCCATGGCCAGTCCACGGCGGCCTCCCCCAAAGCTGTCACCGATGTAGGATACGATGGCCGGGGTGAGCGCGGCCTCGCCGACGCCGACGATCAGCCTCGCGGCGAAGAGCATGCCGTATCCCGTTGCCGCTCCGCAGAGCAGAGTGCCCAGGCTCCAGATCAGCGCCCCGATACTGAGCAGCAGCAAGCGGTTACCCCGGTCTGCGAGCAAACCCATGGGGATCACCATCAGCGCGTAGGCGACGGCAAAGGGCGGTCCCTGCAGGAAGCTGGCCTGGGTGTCAGAGATACCCAATTCAAGACTGATGGGATCGATCAGAATATTGATGATGAGTCGGTGGACGTAACCGATCAACGGCACGAGGAAGAGGACGAACAGGAGCCAGTACCCGCCCTCGGGGAAGCGGGTAGTGAGTCCGCCAGGGCGAGGCAGCGTGGTAGCGGGTCGCCCCTTAGCGGACATCGGCTCTACCGGAGAAGTCATGGCGCTTCGTGGTGACTGTCGTCTCTCGTGGGCGCAGCACCGCGAGCAGAGCCAGCAGTCGCTCATCCCGCCAGCCCTCGAGATCCTCCAGCGACAGCTCGCCGTAGGCCCTTTCAGTTTGCCCAATCACCAGTTCAAGCAGTGCCTCCGTCAGCTCCGGTGCGCGCAATCGGGAATAGGGCTGTGTCAGCGAAGCGCCGAAGCGTTCGAAGAAGCCACGTATCCCCGTTTCGCCACCGGTCAGGTGATAGCATAGAAATGGCCCCATGAAGGACCAGCGCAACCCGGGCCCCTGAGTGATAACGGCATCGATCTGCTCCGGCGTGGCCTCACCGGCGTCAATCATGTGCAGCGCCTCGCGAAAAATGGCTTCCTGAAGTCGGTTCCCAATGAAGCCGATGTTCTCCGAATGGCATACCACCGGACTTTTGCCGACACCGCGATAGAAGGTCTCCGCCCAGGCCACAGTTTCGGGGGAAGTCGCCGAACCCCCGACGATCTCAACGAGGGGCAGGAGGTAGACGGGATGAAACGGATGCCCAACGACAAGCCTGTGGGCCCCCGCGCAACCCGCTTGCAGGTCGCTCATCGGCAGGCCCGAGGAGGAGGAAGCGATGACGATACCGGGGGCAGCGAACTCATCGAGCAGCGCAATGATGCGCCGCTTGGTCACCACATCCTCCGGACCGCTTTCCTGGATGAAGTCGACCTCGTTGGCTACCGCTTCAGCGCTGCCGCCACAGTCAAGCGCAGCCAGGAGACGTGTCTGCTCGGCGGGCGGGATGTCGAGACGCTGGAATATCTGGCGGAGCCTCGCCAGCAGCGCTGCCGCGAAGCCTGGCGCAGGGTCCCAGGCCGTAACCGTGAAGCCCTCGCGCAGGAAAAGGGCGGTCCAGCCGGCGCCGATGAGACCAGTGCCGATGATGCCTATGCGAGTGACTGCGCTCGGATCGATCAACGGTTGCGAGGTTGTCATTGGCTTCCTTCTTGTGGTCAAGACTTGTCAGAGGCAACGGGCGTCAGCGCCGCCGGAAGTCCCAGCAATGCCCGGGCGCCCTCCGTACTGGCGACTTCGCAGCCGAGGTCCCTGACCAGCGCCGCAGCTCGTTCGACCAGGGCTGCATTCGTCGCCAGTATCCCCCGATCAAGATACAGGTTGTCCTCCAGACCAACCCTCACATGCCCACCGAGCAGTACAGCCTGCGCGACCATCGGGAACTGCATCCTGCCGACACCGAACGCTGCCCAGAGCGCACCCGGCGGCAGCGCATCGCGCATGGCCATCATGGCGCGGGGGGTGGCTGGAGCACCGTACTTCACGCCCAGGCACAGCTGGAACATTGGCGGCTCGGGTACCAGCCCCTCATCAATCAGTACCCTTGCGATCTCGATGTGGCCGAGTTCAAAAACCTCGATCTCCGGCCTGACCCCCCGCTCCCGGTAGGCCACGAGGATGTCCCGCAGGATATTCGGGGTAGTGGCGTAGACCATTTCTCCGAAGTTCAGCGAGCCGCTGTCCAGGCTGCCGATCTCAGGGCCGAGTTCCAGGATATGCTGCACGCGCTCCCTCGCACCGACAAAATCGGACTGCGGTGCGAGCGCTGCACCATCGTCGAATTCAAACCAGAGGTCACCGCCCATACCCCCGGTATAGTTCAGGATCAGGTCGGTGTTCCTGGAGCGAATCCGCTCGTGCACTTCGGCGAACAGCTTAGGGTCGCGCGAAGGCTGGCCGCTGTCCGGGTCGCGGACGTGAATATGCACTACCGCCGCCCCGGCCGCAGCGGCTGCCAACGCATCCTCGGCAATGGCCTCGGGCGTGACCGGGACATAGGGGCTGCGACTGGCCGTGTCGCCGGCGCCGGTAAGGGCGCAGGTGATGATGACATCGTGATTCATGATTCTGACGTGAGCCCCGCGTCCCGCAGCAGTCGCAGCAGCGGTTCGAGCTCGCTGGCGTAGTTGTGCCATTTGCCGACCGATGAGCGGTAGATCGGGCGCCGCACCTGGCTGGCGCTCGCCGTCATCGACGGCGAGGGGTTGTTGTGAAATGCACGCATCCCGTCCTCCCACTGCAGGCCGCAAGCTTCGATGAGCCGCCCGCTTTCTCGCTCGGGTGCCTCCACCAAGGCCTCGTAGCTGACACGGCAGATCTTCCCCGGCAGGCAGCGATGCCAGTGGTCCATTAGCCTGCTGTAGGCAATGAAGTAACGGCCGAGGTCCTCCAGGTCGTAGGAAAACGGATAGGCGCGCTGAAACAGCGTCTTGTAGACGGCGTAACAGGTGTCGACCGGGTCCCTGGTGACGTGGATGATCGTTGCCTGCGGCAACGCAAGGTGCAGCAGGCCGACGTTCAGGTAATTGAAGGGCAACTTGTCGATTACACGCAGGCCGCCGTCGACCCGCCTGGCCAGGCTGTCCACATACTGCCGCCCCAGCTGCTCCATATCCAGGTCCAGGGAGGCTGCAATGAGTGCCTTCGGGTCCCCGGCACTACCGGGTGTCTGCCGCTCAGCCAACGCTGCCATGACTCGGGGGAAGTCGGGTGGCTCTCCGGCGGAGCTGACCCCGGAGTGGCTCGCGAGTATCCGTTCCACCAGGGTGGTGCCGGTCCGGGGCATGCCCAGCACGAACACCGGCAGTGGCGAATCGAAGCCACCGGCCCGGGCCGGGTTGAGCCGTTCCGGGGAGAAATGCTCCATGAGTTCGTCGATGAGTTCCAGGTCCTGGCGCACGTCGTAGGACAGGTGCTTGCGCCGGAGCCCTGCGCCGCGGGCCAGGTACCGAAAAGAACGCGCGTGCTCGCCGATATCCTCGCACTCCTTGGCCAGGGCGTGGCAGAGCATGACCTCTCCCATGTAGGGGGCGCCGACGCGCTCCAGTGCCTGTTCCATATCCTCGATATGATTGCTGTGCGCCGTTTGCGTGCGCAGATCCGAGCGGATCAAGTACGCCTCGTATTCTCCGGGATCGATCTCCAGCGCACTATCGCAGGCCTGCTCTGCTTCCTCCAGCCTGCCGAGGAAACGCAAGGTAGCGGCACGGCTGAAGTGATGCTTCGCGTTGCGGGGATCCAGCTCAATGGCCTGCTGGTAGCCGCGCAAGGCCCGCTCGTGCTCGTTCACCTTCACATAGAGGCTCGCCAGCATGGCGGCACTGTCGGCATCGACCATGGCGTGCGCCTCGGCGTCCAACAATGCCGTACAGGCGTCTCGCTCTTCCCCAGCGGCGATAAGGCAGATCGCGAGGTGCAGGTACTGCCCCGCCCCTGGTATCTCCGGCTTGATAGCGGCTTTCGCATATTCCGTCGCCTGCGCCACGTCGCCAGCGCGGAGTGCGATTTCGCTGATCGCCCGCAGCAATCGATGATCGCCGGGATACTCCTGGGCGAGCTGGGGCAACAAGGGCAGCGCCTCGCGCGCCTGGGCTGGGCCGCGCAGGCGACCGAGGCGCTGCAGCACCTGATTGGACGAAGGGCGGGCGCGCGGCTCGCTGTCCGCTGGCGCGGGAGAATCCGGTGCACAGGTGGACATTGAGTACGTCATTGGAACATTGCTCCCCGCATCCTAATTGAAGCGGTAGTTGACTCTGATACCCAGCGTGCGAGGGCGGCTGATCACGAACCGACCGGATTGAAAGTTCAAGTTCGCCGCAGACACTGCTGTGTTCTCGTCGGTGAGGTTCTTGGCAAAGAGGCGGAAGGTCCAATCCGGCATCTCGTAACTCGCGGAGGCGTTCCATGTAGTATAGGAATCCAGCGTGAATTCTGCCGGGCTTCCCGGCAAGCCATTCTCGTAGTCCGACCGATAGACCGCATCGACGCCGAGGTCCAGGGTATTGCCCGCCAGCGGCACCGTATAAACCAGGGAGCCCGCCGCCATGTGCTCGGAGTGTCCCGGCAGACGCATCCCTTTGCTGATGGACGCTGTGTAGAGCTCTCCGTCCTCAACGAATTCCGCCTTGGTGTAGGCGTAGCCCAACGAATAGCTCAGGCGCTCGCCAATAACGCCGTCGATCTCCAGTTCCAGGCCCCTCGATTCGGCATCAGCCGATGCATTGCTAACCCCGTCGATGCCACTGTTAAATCCTGTTATCCGTGCCTGGGGGTCCTGCCACTCAATGTAGTACGCGGCCAGGCTGTAGCGAACGCTCCGGTTCGCCAGGAAGCCTTTGATGCCCACCTCGTAGTTGTCCACCTTGTCGGCATCAAAGCTATTGATATCTGGGAACTCCCCGCCGAGCGTTTCGTCGATGAACCCCACCTCGGGCAGCGCATTGACGCCGCCGTTGCGAAAGCCTTGTGACCAGGTCAGGTACACGTTGGTGTCGTCATTCAACTCATAGGATGTATTGGCCTTGAACACCACATCATCGACTGTATCTTTGGATGTGTTCGAGGAACCACCGAGGGGTGGGTCACCGCAGTAGAAGCCCGCGCCAAAGCCAACTTCATTGATAATGTAGCAGGCGGGTAGAATGGAGGTGTCGTCATTGTCGATTTCCTGCTCGAAAATGCGCACGCCACCCGTGACCTGCCAGGCGTCGGTCAGCTGGTAGCTGAGTTCACCGAAGAGCGCCGCCTCGGTGAACTTCGTGGTTCGGTCCTGCCCGTAAACAAGGTCCGGGGGGCTGGTAATCGGCACCGGTATGCCGAAGTAAGATGCAAGGCCCGACGCATCGAACCAGTCCTCGAAGCCCGGCATCTCCTGTATCGTCTGAAATGCCATTTCCTGGTCAAGGTAGAAAGCACCGAGAATCCACTGCAGAGGTCCCTCGCTGTTCGAAGCCAGACGGAGTTCCTGGACGAAGGTCTCATCGCTGGCATTGTATTCAGAGATTGTCGAAATCCTGGGGTAGTAGAAATAGAAGAAAGCAAAAGCGTCCTCGTAGATACCCGAGGCATCGACCTGCGTCTCTGTGTCGCGCTCGTAGTAGGAACTCGACGAGGTCAAGGTGGCGAAGCCCAGATTGGCCGTGACCTCCAGTGTACCCAGGTTCATGTCCGACTCGAACGGGTTGGTGCCATGCAGGGACAGCGTGCGGTCCAGACCGAAGCTTTCAGCCTGATAGTTGTCGGTATCCCCTTCCTGATAGTGATAGGTCAGGAGCGCCTCGACGTCATCAGTCACGTTCCACAGGAGCGAGGTGCGCAGGTGGGTAATGCTGCCCTCGTTGGAGTCTTTCTTCCTGCCCGAGCGGTCCGGGCCACTGCCGACGAAGTCGTCCGGATCCTCCAGCAGGAATGCGCCGTTCGCGTCTCTCAGCCCGAGGGCTACCGCGTCCACGAAGCCGGCCTGGTGGAAGTGGCCGCCGGAAACGCGCAGCGCCGCCCGCTCGCCAAGCGGCACATTGAACATCGCATCGAAGTCATAGTTTGGGTCGCCCGCATCCTCCGTTGTAGAGACACTGGTGCGGATGGACCCATCCATCGCCGCAGGGTCGGGCTTGTTCGGCATGATACGCAGCGTTCCACCGAGGGACCCAGCACCATACAGTGTACCCTGGGGCCCCCGGAGCACTTCAACGCGGTCGATGTCGGTGAGCCGCAGGTTGTAGTACACGGGCGTCTCGCCGACATAGGTCGACACCGACGGCCTGGCGAGGTTGGGAATTTCGCCGGCCCCGTTGCCGGGTTCAGCAGACAGGCCGCGCATAACCAGCGTACTGTTGTTGCCCGCCTCGCGGATCCCCACATCATTGAAGCTCAAACCGGGCACCTGACGCACGAACTCCCCCAAGGTGGTGATTTCCCGCTTTTCCAGCAAGTCACCCGAATAAGCGGAAATGTTATAGGGCACGTCTTGCGTTGTCGTCGCGCGACGGGTCGCGGTGACGAGAACTTCCTCCAGGTTCTGTGCCTGCAACGGCTCCGCTCCCAGGACCGCCGCGGCTACCGCAGCTGTCAGCGTTGACTTTCTCAAGCAAACCAACCGGTTCCCATGCTGATACATCATCAAATCTCCCCTCGCCTCACGCCGCAGTTTTTCTTTAAGCAACACATCAATATTGACCACATCGTCAGGTTAAATCATTGCTGGCAGTGTTCAATCGCTATATTCTACGAGGCGGTGTTCAGAAATTCTTAACGGCGATGCTGCATACAAAGCAACAACTTCCCCTCAATGCATTGCGGGCCTTCGAAGCAGTCGGCAGGCATCTGCACATGAAGCGCGCCGCAGACGAACTCTGTGTTACCCAGAGCGCCGTCAGCCAGCTGGTCCGAAAACTGGAAATCCTCCTCGGCGTGGCGCTGCTGCAGCGCACCAATACGGGCTTGGCACTTACACCCCCCGGCGCGCGCCTACTGAAAGACGTTTCAGGGGCGCTCGACAGTCTTGTTCGAGCGA
Organism: Haliea sp.; assembly: GCF_040222615.1. Classification (GTDB taxonomy): domain Bacteria; phylum Pseudomonadota; class Gammaproteobacteria; order Pseudomonadales; family Halieaceae; genus Haliea. The sequence goes on along the minus strand of NZ_JAVKCQ010000089.1, from coordinate 8,496 downwards.
CCGAGAGAGTCACCCCGGACAATGAAGTAGCCGAATTGCGCATCGCCTGCTCTGCCGGGCTAGCCAGTAACTGGCTGGTACCCAAGCTGGGAGAGTTCCTCAGAAACTACCGGGAGCACGAGTTCAGGCTGGAGCCGATTCCCGTCTATCCGCGCAGCATACCAAGTGAGGTCGATCTCGCGATCACCTACGGCAAACCACCAGTAAGTGAGGACCGCGTAACACGGCTGGAGAAATCGCAGTTACTGCCCGTTGTGTCCGCTGAACTGGTCGGCGCGGGCGGCAAGAATGAACTAAGTCCGTCAGTATTCCCCCAACATACTCTGATACACGCCGATGACGGGACAGAATGGCGTTCGTGGTTCCGACTCGTCGGGGCTGACAGCGAAATATCGTCGAGCAATCTGTATCTTGGTGCCGGTTACCACATGGTGGTCGATGCTGTCCGCCGTGGTCTCGGCATTGGATTACTGGCCCTCCGATTCATCGAGGAGGATGTTGTGTCGGGGCGATTGCTTGTTGTACACGGTGGAGCCCAGCTCGAGCCCGAGCACTACTATGTCGTCCGCCCAGAGGACGCCTACCGAAGCCCGGCGGGCCATGCTTTTGAGACATGGTTTTACGAAAAGTGGAATGAAACCGCCGCATCGATTGCGTGAATTGTCCAGTCCCCTGACTCCCTCCGGCTCACAACTCCGGCGCGGTACACATGGCGAAGGTGTGCGGGGTCACATCCACCGTTTCATTGGCATGAGGAAACTGCTGGAAAAAATCACCGGGGCCGCCGCAGTCTGGATGCCTGCCTGCAGTCAGCGCTGGCGGAACGGCCACAGGCGCTGGAGGAGCCCGGCAGCAGCGTACCGGAGCGCAGCAGTTCCCGTAGCGTGGTGACGCCGGCTGCGACCTTGGCAAGACCATCGTCCAGCATCAGCGGGTGGCCGCGTTCGATCAGGGAATGCCGGAGCGAGTGTTCTTCCACGTGGGACAGGATCGCCGCATAGTCCTCCTCGGTGGGCTGCCAGACTTCGAATATACCGGTGCGTCCGCGAAAGCCGAGGCCGTCACAGGCCGGACAGCCCTGGGCGCCCCAGGTCTCCTCGGGTATTTCGCGGCCGCATTCCCGCAACCACTGCTTTTCCACCTCGTCCGGACGCCGGCGGCACCTGCAGTCGACACACAACTTGCGCACCAGGCGCTGGGCGGCGACCAGTCCGAGATTGGCGGAGAGCTCGTAGTCGTCCAGTCCCAGATTGCGCAGCGAGGCGACCGTACCAACCGCATCCCGGCTGTGCAGCGTCGCCATCAGCGATCGGCCACTGGTGGCGACACTGGTCGCTGCATGGGCCGAGTCGGTATCGCGCACCTCTCCGAACTACTTGCTGAAATAGAAAACGGGGGCAGGACCCCAGGCTTCGAATCCACCGCGCCCGAGCCAATCTGTCCAAAAGCGCCGCAAACTCTTACCCATGGATACTTTAAGGCAGCCAGTCCCTTGCCCTTTTTTACCCCACCTGCTTGCGATGAAACATGATCAGTACCGCAGCGATGATCATCTGCAGACTACCGTACAGCAACAGCGTTAGCAGCACAGTATCACCCAGCTGGGCCGTGGCCGCTGTCGAGGCCGGGAAAAGTGACGCCTTCAACAGCACGCCCAGGTTAACGTTGCGAACAATGACCTCCAATCCTATGGCGATGGAGTCCGGCCGGGAAAGTGTGAACAGGCGTGCCGCAAGCCACCCCGTCGCCGTGAGCGCAAGGGTGAAATACACCACCAGCAGCGCATTATCCATGCCAAAGGCCGCGAGATTCAGGCGTCCGGCGCTCATGGAACCGACTACGATCAGGACGATGCCAAACAACGAGGCCCTGATACACCACTTCGACACTGCCACCGCCTGTCGCGGGTAAAGGTAGAGATACAACATCCCGAGCGCCAGCGGCAACAGCAGCGTAAAGGCGATTTCGTTGACAATCCGGCCGGTTGGCATGGTGAAATCCGCCGGCAAATTATCGCTGATCAACGCTGCAAGTATCAGCGGGGTTGTGATCAGGCAGGCCAACGTAGTCAGGCCGGTAATGCTGATCGAGAGAGCGCTGTTACCGCGTGCAAAGTAGGTAAAGATATTGGAGGTGGTACCACCGGGGATAGAGGCGATAAGCGCAACCCCCACCGCCACGCCGCCGTGAACTCCCAGCAGACGCAAGAACCCGAATGTAGCGAGGGGTACCAGTACTAACTGCACAACCATCCCCAGCGTGACGGCACCAGGTTCTCGTACTACGTCGCGAAAATCCCTGGCTGTGAGTGTGGCCCCCATTCCCAGCATTGCCGTTACCAGCTGGAAGACGGCAACCCAGTATTCATGCTCTACGTAAAAATCGCCCATTCATACTGTTTCCTGGTGATCTGAAGGCGGGGTTCGGAGACATCCGTTTGCAGTTTGAGGTCACTGGTGGGGGTCAGGTCTCGCAAGACCTGACCCCAATGTTAACCTTGCCAGCGCCACCCGCAATTCCTGGGGAATCGGCACCGACTTGTTGGCCGCGCGGTCGACAAAGACGTGAACAAAGTGGCCGTGGGCCAGGGCCTCGTCCTCGCCCTGGCGGAAGATGGCGATGCCGTACTGCACCGAGCTGTTGCCGAGACGATCCACCCGCAGGCCGCCTTCGATGGCTTCCGGGTAGCTGGCGGGAGCGTGGTAGTCGCAGCCGGACTGCACCACGTAGCCAACGACCTTGCCGTCGGTGATATCCAGCCCGCCCTCCTCGATCAGATAGCGGTTGGCGACGGAATCGAAGTAGGAGTAATACACCACGTTGTTGATGTGGCCGTAGATGTCGTTGTCGGACCAGCGGGTGCTGATCGGGTAGAAGACCTTGTAGTCACTGCGCTGCGGGCGCCTGCTCATGCGGTAGCCCCGTAGGCGGCGCGGTAGATGTCCAGGGCATCGGCGAGAGCCACCTCCCGCGGATTGTTGACCAGCAGCCGCTGCTGCAGCATGGCATCTTCTGCCAGCATCGGCAGATCCTGTTCCGGCACACCGGCAGCCTGCAGGGTTGCGGGAAGTCGCACGTCGTCGATCAAGCCGCGGATGGCGACCACCAGGGCGGCGGCGCGGGCTTCAACACCACCGCTGACACCGGGGACCAGGATCTCCGCGAGCTCGGCATACAGGGGCGCGGCATCCGGCATGTTGAATGCCAGTACCGAGGGCAGCACCAGGGAATTGGTGAGGCCGTGGGGGATGTGGTAGTGGCCGCCCAGGGGGTAGGCCAGCGCATGTACCGCCGCCACCGGGGCGTTGGCAAAGGCCTGCCCCGCGAGGCAGGCGCCCAGCAGCATGCCGGCGCGGGCCTCGCGGTCGCTGCCGGTGTGCACCGCGGCGCGAATATGGGTTCCCAACAGGCGCAGGGCTTCCCGCGCCAGATTGTCGGACAGGGGATTCTTTTTCACTTTCGAGGTGTAGGCCTCGATGGCATGGACCATGGCATCGACCCCGGTCATCGCGGTCACCGCCGGCGGCAGGCCCAGGGTGAGTTCCGCATCGAGCACTGCCACATCGGGCAGCAGCACCGCGGAGGACACCCCGGCCTTGGTGGTCTCCCCGGTGGTGATGACCGCCACCGGTGTGACTTCCGAGCCGGTTCCCGCGGTGGTCGGCACCAGGATCATGGGCAGCCGGCCACCCTGTACCTGGTCAACGCCGTAGAGGGAGGCCAGCGGCTGGGACCCGCCCAGCAGCACTGCCACCACTTTCGCCACATCCATGGAACTGCCGCCGCCAACGGCGATCACGCCGTCAACTCCGGCCTCGCGCCCGACAGCAGCCGCCGCCTCCACCGTCGCTTCCGGCGGATCCTCCCGCACCTGGTCGAAGAGTATGGCCGGCAGCCCCTCGGCATCCAGCGCCGCCAGCACCGGCTGCACCAGGCCGATCGCCACCAGCCCGGGGTCGGTGACCAGCAAGGGCTTGCTGACACCCAGGCGCCGGCAGCTGTCTGCCAGCTGCAGGGCACTGCCCGGGCGGCAGATCAACTGCGGCACAGTATTGAACACGAACGGCTGCATCGCGGGCCTCCTACATCGTCAGGATGACTTTACCCCGGGCGCGGCGCTCCATCATACAGGCGTAGGCGGCCTGGTACTCCTCCAGCGGGAACGTGTCGGTGACTACCGGATTGAGCTTGCCCTCGGCGAACAGGGCCCACAGCGCGTGGATGTTCTGCAGGTTGACCTCCGGCTCCTCGGCCATGAAGCGGCCCCAGAATACGCCGACAATGGCACAGCCCTTGAGCAGGGTCAGGTTGAGCGGGATGCTGGGGATGGGGCCGCTGGCAAAGCCGATCACCAGGTAGCGTCCCTTCCAGGCCATGCTGCGCACCGCCGGCTCCGAGAAGTCGCCGCCCACCGGGTCGTAGACCACGTCCACGCCCTTGCCGCCGGTCAGCTCCTTGAGCGCATCCTTGAGGGACACCTTGCTGTAGTTGATCACCTCGTCGGCACCGAGCTTTTTGCACAGCTCGAGCTTGTCATCCGTGCTGGCCGCGGCAATCACTTTGGCCCCGAACAGCTTGCCCAGCTCGATCGCGGTAGTGCCGACGCCACCGGCCGCGCCGAGCACCAGCAGGGACTCCCCGGGCTGGATATTGGCGCGCTGTTTGAGCGCATGGTAAGAAGTGAAGTAAGTGATGGAGACGCCCGCCGCCTGCTCGAAGCTGAGTCCGTCGGGCATCGGGAACACGGCGTTGTGGTCCGCCACGATGCGCGAACAGAAGGCGCCGTGGGAACCCATGGAAATCACCTTGTCACCGGGCTTGAGCCGGGTCACGTTCTTGCCGACGGCCGCGACCACACCGGAGCACTCGCCGCCGGGAATGAACGGCAGGTCAGGCTTGGTCTGGTACTTGTTCTGGATGATCAGAACGTCGGGGAAGTTGAGACCCGCCGCCTTCACATCAATCAGCACATCGTTGTCACCGGCTTCCGGGTCCGGCCAGCTGGTCTCGAAAGCCAGCTTGTCGGGCAGGCCGTGTTCCTTGCATACGACTGCTTTCATGCTATGCCACCTCGAACAGGCCGGCGGCACCCATGCCACCGCCGACACACATGGTGATAACCACATACTTGACGCCGCGGCGCTTGCCCTCGATCAGGGCATGGCCGATCATCCGCGAGCCGCTCATGCCGTAGGGGTGGCCGATAGAGATGGCGCCGCCGCTGACATTGAGCTTGTCGTTGTCGATGCCCAGCCTATCGCGGCAGTACAGCACCTGCACCGCAAAGGCCTCGTTCAGTTCCCACAGGCCGATGTCGTTCACCGTAAGGCCGTGCTGCTTCAGCAGCTTGGGCACCGCGAATACCGGGCCGATACCCATTTCATCGGGTTCGCAGCCGGCCACGGCGATGCCGCGGTAGATGCCCAGCGGCTCCAGGCCTTCCTGCTGCGCGGTCTTTGCATCCATCAGCAACTGGGCCGAGGAGCCGTCGGACAGCTGGGAAGCGTTACCGGCGGTGATGGTGCCGCCCTCGATCACGGTCTTCAGGCCGGCCAGGCCCTCCGCGGTGGTGGCCCGCAAACCTTCGTCAGCGCTGACCGTGGCCTCGGCCTCGGACTGCTCACCGGTCTCCTTGTTCCAGACGATGCGCTTGCAGGTCACCGGCACCAGCTCGGCATCGTAGCGACCCGCCTCGTAGGCGGCCGCGGTGCGCTGCTGGGACTGCAGGCCGTACTCATCCATCGCCTCGCGGGAGATGCCGTAGCGCTTGGCCACCACTTCCGCGGTCTGCAGCATGGGCATGTGGATGTTCGGATGCATCGCCATCAATTCTTCATCGACCATACGGTGCAGGTTCATGTGCTCGTTCTGCACCAGGGAGATGGACTCCAGGCCGCCACCAATCACGCAGCTCATGCCGTCGTACATGATCTGCTTGGCCGCGGTGGCCACCGCCATCAGGCCGGAGGAGCACTGGCGATCCAGCGTCATCCCCGAAACCGTCACCGGCAGGCCCGCCCGCAGGGCGATCTGCCGCGCCACGTTGCTGCCGGTGGCGCCCTGCTGCAGGGCGCTGCCCATGATGACATCGTCAATCCGGGCCGAGTCGATGCCGGCGCGCCTTACGGCTTCCGCCACGGCAGCCGCACCCAGGCTGGCGCCACCGAGGTTGTTGAACCCGCCGCGATAGGCCTTGCCAATCGGGGTGCGGGCGGTCGATACGATCACTGCTTCTTTCATAAGGTTCTCCTGGCGGCCCGCATACGACGGGATGCCGCCTCTGATTCAGTCGAGTTTGATGCCGAGACCTGTCGCGGCCTCACCGATCATTTTCATGCTCTGCTCAAAGCCGGCGGTGAGCTCGCGCTCGCCATCCCGCTTGCTGATCTGCTCCCAGTGAGCGGCAATGCCTTCCGGTGTCTGTTCAGCCAGAGGCAGCCAGACACTCTCGGTTTCCACGATCCGGGACACCGCGAAAGAACCCGCGCCCGCGGCCAGGATGGTGCGGTTCGGGGAGTCCTCGCTGACCAGGTACAACACCGCCGGGGTCACCGTTTCCGGGGTCAGCAGCTCAAAAGCCTTCTCCGGCAGCAGGCCCTCGGTCATGCGGGTGCCCGCGGTCGGCGCCAGGGCATTGACGCGAATGTTGTACTTGGCCCCCTCCTGCACCAGGGTGTTCATCAGGCCAATGACACCCATTTTGGCCGCGCCGTAGTTGCTCTGGCCGAAGTTGCCATACAGCCCGCTGGACGAGGTGGTGACGACGATGCGGCCGTAAGCCTGCTCGCGCATGATTTCCCACACCGCCTTGGTACAGTTCACGGTACCCATCAGGTGCACATCCACCACCAGCTGGAAGTCCTCCAGGCTGCCCTTGGTAAAGCTCTTGTCGCGAAGGATGCCGGCGTTGTTGATCAGGATGTCGACCCGGCCCCACTGGTCCATGGCCTGCCGTACCATGGCCTCGACCTCGGCGTAGTTGGCGACATTGGCGCCATTGGCGATCGCCTCGCCGCCCGCAGCCTCGATCTCCGCAACCACGGCCCGCGCGGCCTCGCTGGAGGCACCGGTGCCGTCCTTGGAACCGCCGAGGTCATTGACCACCACCTTGGCGCCGCGCTGTGCCAGGGCGATAGCATGGCAGCGCCCCAGCCCCTGGCCGGCGCCGGTGACGATTGCCACCTTGCCGTCATAGCGAATTGTCATTCCGTATCTCCTTTGTGTTTACGTTAGCCCACGATGACCATGGACAACCATTCGGCAACCAGGGCCGGCGTTTGTTCACCCTCGATTTCAACAGTTATGCCCTGCTTGATCAGGAAACGTTTGTCGTCTTTCTGTTGCACATCGAGCATTTCGATATGGCCGCGGACCCGCTTGCCGGCCTTGACTGGCGCCAGGAACCGGACCTTGTCGAAGCCGTAGTTCAGCCCCATGACCATGCCTTCGGGCATGATGCCATGGCCCTCGCACAGCTTGGGCAACATCGACAGGGTCAACAGGCCGTGGGCAATGGTGCCCCCAAAGGGGGTCTGTGCCGCTTTCTCCAGATCCACGTGGATGAACTGGTGGTCCTCGGTGCAGTCGGCGAAGGCGTTGATCCGGTCCTGGTCGAGGGTGGACCACTCGCTGGGTTCCAGCTTCGTTCCCTTGTAGTTAACCAGCTCTTCCTGTGGAACTATGGTAAAGGCCATTGCGGACTCCTTGTTGTGTCTGCTTGTGTTGGCGTTGGTGTTGGTGGACGGGGCGCGGGCCCCGGCGCGGTGCCGGTTGCCCGCCTGTGGTATCAACCGTCGCGGAAGGTCGCATTGACCTCCTGCTGTTGCTGCATGTAGCCCTTCAGCTCGTTGCGGCCCACCACCATGCGGTGCACCTCATCGGGACCGTCCGCCAGGCGCAGGGTGCGCTGGTGCATGTACATGGTGGCCAGCGGGGTGTCCTGGGAAACCCCGGTGGCACCAAACATCTGGATAGCCTGGTCGACAATGCGGATGGATATGTTGGGCACCGCGGTCTTGATCATGGAGATCCACACCCGCGCTTCCTTCGGGTCGACGTTGTCCATCATCCAGGCGGTTTTCAGGGTCAGCAGGCGCGCCATCTCGATATCCATGCGCGCGTTGGCGATGATGTCCACATTGCCGCCCAGCCGTGCCAGCGGCTTGCCGAAGGCGGTGCGCGAGACCGAGCGCTCGCAGAGCAGCCTGAGCGCCTTTTCCGCCGCGCCGATGGCGCGCATGCAGTGGTGGATACGGCCGGGACCGAGGCGGCCCTGGGAGATTTCAAAGCCGCGGCCCGGGCCGAGAATCATGTTGTCCTTCGGCACCCGGACGTTGGTATAGCGCTGGTGCATATGGCCGTGGGGCGCGTCGTCCATGGAGAATACGTGCATGGGCCGAACGTTCTCCACGCCGGGAGTGTCCATGGGCACCAGGATCTGGGACTGCTGCAGGTGCCTGGGCGCTTCGGGGTCGGTCTTCACCATGACTATCATGA
>NZ_JAVKCQ010000088.1:0-27651 GCF_040222615.1 Haliea sp. | reverse complement strand
GCGGCGCTCACTGCGATCGCGACCCCGGGCAATCCGCAGCACCAGCAAGGCCAGGGCCAGGCTGGCGGCAACACCGGCGAGCAGCAGCTGCAGAGACTGCCCCGGAACCACGATCGCCGCCCTGAATTCCGGGGTCGTGCTCATCAGCAGGACCCAGGTACGGGTGCCCACGGTGACACTGCGCCGCTGCTGCCACTCGCCCGCCGCGGCCCGCTCGGCATGGGATATGGTGTCGGAGTTGAACAGCACCGAATCGGAATCGGCCGGCTCGCCGTCGTAGATGTCCAGGTCAATCACCGGGTTGATTTCCGGCCGCAGCCCGGCCATCAGGTCGACCACCCGGAACGGGACATCGACAAAGCCGATGGTCTGCGCGCGCCTGGCGGCAACGGTATCGGGCACTGTTCCCTGCGCGTAAACCGGCAGATACATGACGAAGGACGGTGACGGCTCGCGCAGCCGGTCCTGCGCCAGCACGATCGGTGCAGAGATGACGATGTCGCCGCTATCCCTGGCCAGATTCGCCGCCGTCCGCGCGTCCAGGGTTCGATAGATATCCAGACCCAGGGCTGCGAGATTGTCGCCCGCCAATGGCTCGATAAAAGCGATCGGAGCCAGGACTTCACCGTCACCGTCGGGGTGGATATGGTAGTCGACCGGCAGCTGGGAGCGAATCCTTGCCAGGTGCGCGGCCAACTCTTCCCGCCGCACCAGCTCCACCCAGGCGATACCCTGCAGGCCGGCGACATTCGAGGTCGCCTGCAACGCCCGGGCATAGGTGACAAACTCCCGGTAGTCCACCGCGTTGGAGCCGTGGAAAAACCCCTGGAGCCCGCGCATGACCACGGCGTAGGCATCCAGTTGCCGGTCGATGACCGCGAGCATCCTGTCCGTCTCGGCGAGGAACGCGTTCTCGACCAGGGAGTGCTCCCGCTGGCGGCTGTGGTCCCTGGCCAGCACACTGGCGGCCACGCCCATAGCCAATACCACCACCGCCAGCAGAGCAGGCAGGATGCCGGCATAGCGATGCCTGTAAACTTCGTCCATGGTGGTAAACGCCTCGCCTTGAGCGACTCCAACAATGCCGCATCGTGTCATGTTAGGCACGGTGTCAGCTACCTTGCAATGTCCCTCCCGACAGGCTGTGAACTGGTCGCGGATTTAGCCGACCCGGGATAGAAGCTCGCTCGGGGCGACACCCTGAACCACAGCGCAATTTTTACTAAAAGCAGGACTTGACGAGGGAGGCGTCAGCAAAGTTAAACTGCGGTTGCGGATTTCAGAGAACATATTTTGTCCGCGGAGTCCAACACGACGTGTTGACCCGGTTGCCAGGCGGCCCGCAGGGGCGCCGATAATAACGATTACGGAGCCTTACCATGCCGAAGTACCTTCGCACCCCCATAGCAGCTGCAATTATCGCCGCCACGTCGATTCCGGTAATGTCCGTGGCGCAGGCCCAGACCCTCGCCCTGGAGGAAGTCGTGGTCACCGCCCAGCGGCGCGAGACCCTGCTCCAGGAAACACCCATCGCCGTCACCGCCTTCAGCGCGGAGAAGATTGCTGATCTGGGCATCTACGATATTGCCGATATCGGCAGTTTCGCACCCAACACCAATATCCAGAAGCAGCCGTCCTCCAACTCCAACATGTCGATCTATATCCGCGGCGTGGGCAGCGGCGAAACCTCGCTGATGGTGGACCCCAAAACCAGTTTCTATCTGGACGGGGTCTACATGAGCAAGACGGTGGGCTCGGTATTCGACATCGTTGACCTGCAATCTGTCGAGGTCCTGCGGGGTCCACAGGGCACCCTGTTCGGCCGCAACAGCACCGGCGGGGCGGTTAACGTGACCACCATCAAGCCGACCGGCGAGCTCGGCGGCAAGCTCCAGGGCAGCATTGGCAACGACGGCTATCGCCGCGTCGCCGGCTCCGTGGACCTGCCAAAAATGGGTGACGTACTGTCCATGAAGCTGTCGGCTGCCAAGATGGAGTACGACGGCTGGGCAAAGAATGACTGGCCGGGCGGCGAAGCGAACCTGGGCAGCGAGGACAATACCGCCTATCGGGTAGCGCTGCGCCTGGAGCCGTCCGAAAGCCTGGTGGTCGACTACACCTTCGACCGCACCGACAACATCGGTGTCCCCACCCCATTCCAGATCTCCAAGGTCAAGGACAGCATCTACAACGGCTTCACCGACACGCCGTTCCCCTACACCTTCCTCGGCGGAGAAATTTTCCAGCAGATGGCCGCCACCGTGGGCGACCCGACCAAGCGGCGTGAACAGTACACCCTGGACGGAGTGAGCGACGAATACCTGGAAGTGGACGGCCACAACCTGACGGTTTCCTGGGAACTGGAACCGTTCATGGTCAAATACATCTACGCCAAGCGCGACACCGACTCCGGCTACGCCTCCACGGACCTGGACGGCGGCGCCTACACCATGCGCGACCTGTTCTACGGCGGTGGCCAGTCCATCCCCACCCAGGGCTTCCAGGCTGCGATAGACGAGGGCTGGATCAAGCTGGAAACGCACGAACTGCAGCTCATTGGCGATGCCATGGATGACCGCCTGCAGTACACCGTCGGCCTCTATTACTATGAGGAAGACATCTACCAGGACAACCCGCAAACCTTTGCCCTGCCGATCCAGTTCCTGGTGGGCAGCCCAATTGGCGGCGCCTTCATCGGTGCCGGCTTCTGCAACGACTTCGGCACCGGCCCGGTGTGCCAGGGCAGCCAGCGCCTGCCGTTGCCATTCCCCTTCCCGGGCGCGGATCCGAACTCCAACGGCCTGGTCGACTTCATTTATGGACAGACCACGGAATCCAGCGCGGTATATGGGCAGGCAACCTATTCCCTCACCGAGGAACTGGATATCACCGTCGGCCTGCGTTACACGGAGGACAAGCGTGACGGCTTCCTGTTCAATGAGAGCCTGGGCCACAGCAGCATCGATGACAAGCTGACCAACCGCGACAAGTGGGATGACCTGAGCTACCTGCTCACCCTGAACTATTCGGTGTCTCCGGACATGAATGTCTACTTCACCCATTCCACCGGCTACAACGGCGGCGGCTTCAACTCCCGGGCCTCAACCGTCACCGCCTGGGATGAGGCCTATAATGAAGAAACGCTGGATTCCTACGAACTTGGGATCAAGTCCGACTGGCTCAATCAGCGCCTGCGGGTCAACGCCGCCCTGTTCTACAACGATTACCAGGATATGCAGATTGCGGTCTTTGAGGCGGGCAGCGGTGGCGCCTCCAGCCGGATTACCAACGCCGGGTCGTCGACTTACCAGGGGCTGGAACTCGAGCTTTTCGCCCTGCTCAGTGAAAACATCACCCTGGACCTGACCTACGGTTACCTGGATGCAGAGTTCGATGAGTACAATGCCCGCAACCCGGTCACCAACCAGATCGAGAACATCGCCAGTGTCACCACGGTAACCCGTGCCCCGGAGAACACCGGCGCCCTGGGGCTGCAGTACAGCCTGCCCAACACCGGCGTCGGTGCGCTCAGCGCACGGGTGGATATCACCTATACCGACAGCATGACCTTCCACCCCTTCCAGAACCAGTTCGACTCATCGGAAAGCCGCACAGTGGCCAATGCCCGCCTGACGCTGGATGAATTGTCGGTCGGTGAGGGCGGGGAGTTGCGCCTGTCGGCCTGGGTCAAGAACTTCACCGACGAGGAGTACCGGGAGTGGGGTATCGACTTCGGCACCCTGGGCTTTGCCGGCAACACCTGGAACCAGCCGCGCACCTTCGGTTTCGACGTGATCTACCAGTTCTAGGAACTACCGCGCTCCATCCAAGGGCCAGCCTCGCGCTGGCCCTTTTTTTTGCTTCGCGTTTGCTCCCCCCGCCCCCGGCTGTTCGAAAAAGTTCTTATTGCTGCCACAAATCTGCCACCGCAGTGCAATACCCCACTCCTAAGCTCAACTGTCAGTGGACCCGGTGACAGAGCGGGTCACTGGCCGCACGGTGGGCTCCGCAACCGGACACCGACCATGCTCGAACCCCAAACCGACAGCGCAGGATTGAAAACATGGATCATGATGAAGGCAGCAGCAACCCCTCCAGCAATCGCACATTCGTGGATGTCCTCACCGGCTACGCCTCACGCCGGCAGGTCATGAAGGGCGGCCTGACCCTGGCCGCCGGCACATTCTTTGGCAGCTCCCTCGCCACGGCCGCCAAGGGCGGCAAGCCCGGGCACACAGGGCCGGCGGGGAAAAAACGGCAGAATGGCCTGGTCCACTTCACCCCGGTGCCTGTGGCCGAGGGCACGGGCCCGATGCCTGCAATTTCCGCGGACTACCAGTACCAGGTTCTGATCCCCTGGGGTACCCACCTCGAAAACCCCGACCTGGATTACCTCGGCGACCCGGGCAGCCGTCCCACTCCCACGCAACAGACGCGACAGGTCGGCATCGGCCACGATGGCATGTGGTTTTTTCCCTTCCGCGGCAGCAACACCCGCGGTCTGCTGGCGATCAACCACGAGTTTGGCGACAACTTCCAGGTGTTCGGCAAGTCATTTCCGGAGAACGGGGATGACGTATTGATATCCCAGCATGCCCACGGGATCTCAGTGGTCGAAGTCCGCAAGAAGCGCAGCCATTGGGAGCTGGTCAGGGGCAGCGAGTACAACCGCAGGGTCCACGGCAACACTCCGGTGGCATTCAGCGGCCCAGTGGCCGACAGCGAGCTTATCGCGGGCGACGGCGTCCCCTTGGGCACGCTCAACAACTGCGCCAACGGCTATACGCCCTGGGGCACGTACCTCACCTGCGAGGAAAACTTCAATGGCTATTTCAACCTCGCACCCGGCTCCTCCTGGACGGCGACTGCGGAACAGGCACGCTATGGCTTTAGCGGCGGCGGCTTCGGCTATGGCTGGGGCAACTTCGATGAACGCTTCGACCTCGGCCGTGCCGACAACAGCGCCTTCCGCAATGAGGAAAACCGTTTCGGCTGGGTTGTAGAAGTCGATCCCTTCAACCCCGATGCCGCGCCGGTCAAGCGTACCGCGCTGGGCCGCTTCAAACACGAGGGCATCGCCGTTGTCGAAGGTCGTGGGGGCCGTATCGTCGGCTACATGGGCGACGATGAGCGATTTGACTACATCTACAAATTTGTCTCCGCGGGCAACTGGAAATCCATGCGCGCCCAGGGCCTGAGCCCGCTGGATCACGGCACCCTGTATGCGGCGAAGTTCAACGACGACGGCAGCGGCGAATGGCTGGAACTCTCACCCGACAATCCGGCCCTCGCAGGCATGAGCCTGGAAGAGATCCTGACCTACGCCCGCATAGCTGCCGACAAGGCTGGCGCCACCCCCATGGACCGCCCGGAGTGGACCGCCGTGGCTCCGAATGGTGATGTCTACTGCGCCCTGACCAACAACAGCCGGCGCACGGTGGCAGACGCTGCCAACCCCCTGGCACCCAATGCCGACGGTCATATCATCCGCTGGCATGACAGCGGGCGGCACACCGGTCTGCGCTTCACCTGGGATATCTTTGTCATCGCCCAGGACACCCACGGGGAAGGCGACGAACGCACCTTCTCGTCTCCCGACGGCATCTGGATCGATCCCGATGGGCGTATTTTCATCCAGACCGATGGCGGCCAGAAAAAGCGGCTCAACAACCAAATGGTGGTCGCCAGCACCTACGACAGCGGCCCGGACCTGGATGTTCGGCGCCTGTTTGCCGGCGTGAGCGGGGATGAGATTACCGGCATCACGGTAACCCCCGACCGGCGCACCATGTTCATCAATACCCAGCACCCGGGCGACGGCAATCCGGCGCTGAGCAACTTCCCCGCAGCGACCGACGGTGTGACCATACCCCGCGACTGCACCATCGTCATCACCCGCAGGGACGGTGGCGTGATCGGTTCCTGACCTCCGGTACTCGCGACCTCAACCCCGCGACCGGCAGCCGGTCGCGGGGTTTTTATTGCCTGAGTTGCAGCGCGCGCCGGGGCATATCCAGCGCCTGCAGGATCTTCATCCGCAACTGCGGGTTATAATCCGGCCTGTCCGCCAAAAACTCCTGAACGGTAGCCACGGCCTCCGCCGAATTGTGGTTATCCAGCGTTGCGTGCAGCCAGCCCGAGGGGAAAAAGATGTCTCCCGTAACCTGGATTTCCTCCAATAGCTCAAGGCTGGGCTGGATATAGCGCAACGAATGCGCAGTGCGCGACGGGTGATGGAGATAAGCCAGGGCATCCAGCACCCAGCTCTCCGTGGCCCTGTTGGCCGGGTCCGCCAGACTGGCAAAAAATCGGTCGCGAACCGTGGTATCGGGCGCGAGTGCGGGCGCCAAAAACGCCAGCCGGCGACGACTGTCGGGGTTGCTGGTGTTCTCCAGCTGCGCGCTGACGATCGCGTCCGCCTGTTCCGGCAAGCGCAGCGCGAGGCGCTCAGCCAGACCAATCAGGTCATTCTCTGACAGCTGCAACCCCGGCACCGACTCTTCTCCCTGCCAGATGGCCAGCAGGCGCTGCAGCGAATCCGGCGCCACCGCCAGCAGGGACAGGCTGTCGAACAACAGCCTGGTGCGGCCGGGCTCATCGCTGGCTGCGACCCCCTGCCACAGGGCCGCCTCCAGCTGCGGCTGCAGGCGCTGGCGAGCTGCCCCGGGCAGCAGCGACTGTTGCAGTCGGCCCAGCTGTGACAGGGCCGTAGCGAGGAGCAACTGGTTGGGCTCACGGGCTACAATCCTCAACAAGGCGTCGCTGTAGGCGTCCGCCGCAACACCACTCCCGCCCAGCGCGCTCTCGTAGAGGTCCAGCAGCAACCGGCCCCGCTGCACCAGGGCCAGCTCATCCCAGGCCTCAAGCTCGGCCAGCCGTGCCGGTCGGGGCCCGTAGAACAGAGCTTCGTCGGACACCTGCAGGGAGGCATCGGGAAAACCGCTGCCGTGCACCCAGACCTCGCTCCAGGCCTGCAGGTCCACCTCGGTCAGCGGGTCGAGAATCCCGACCAGCGCCGGCCAGGTGGCGTTGCCGTAGGCATGCCGGGCGAGATGCTCCCGCATGCCGCGGCGGAACGACTCCTCCCCCAGCATCTGCTCCAGCTGCCGCATCATGATCGGCGCCTTGTTGTAGATGATGTGGCCGTACAGCTGCCCTGCCTGGTTGAGGTTGTCGAGGTGCTGGCGAATGGGATGGGCGCCCGCCGAGCGGTCGACCGCGTAAGCGGCGGGATAGTGGCGCAGCAGGAAATTCAGTTCGTGGTCAATGTCGGGGAAGCCCGGATTGACCATTTTCGCCGCCATGAAATTGGCGAATACTTCCTTGGTCCAGACATCGTTGAACCAGCGCATGGTCACCAGGTTGCCAAACCACATATGGGCAACCTCGTGGGCGATCAGGCTGGCGCGGCGCAGGAGCTCCTCGTCGGTGGGATTCTCATCCAGCAGCAGCAACTCGGCCCGGTACTGGATGGCACCCACATGCTCCATGCCACCGTACGGGAAAGCGGGAATCAGCGCGAAGTCGAGCTTGGCAAACGGGAAGTCAATGCCGGTGTAGTCTTCCAGCCAGGCAACCGCCGCCCGGTGCTGGGCAAAGACGGCCTCCAGGTTGCGGGCGAGCTTGTCCGGGTCGGTTTCCCGGTGCAGCATGGTCATGCTGCGCTCCCCCCAGGGCTCTCGCACCGACTCGAAGCGCCCGGCGACAAAGGAAAACAGGTAGGAGCTGATGGGTTCGGTGACCGCGAACCGGTGCAGGGTCGCCCCCGCCACCGGCTCTGCCGCCAGCAGCGGGCCGTTGGCCAGGGCCTTCCACTCCTCGGGCAGGCTGAGGCTGAGTTCCCAGCTTGCCTTCAGGTCGGGCTGATCAAAGAGCGGAAAGGCCGTGCGTGCCCGGTCCGGTACAAACAGCGTAAACAGATAATCCGGGTTGCGATTGAGGCTGCCGTCACCGGCGTCAAAGGTTATCGCCACGGTGTTGCTGCCAGCTCGCAGGGATTCCGCCGGCAACAGAATATGCTCGCGGTACGGCGTGACCGCCAGCTGGCTGCCGTTGACCGCCACCGCCGAGACGGCCTCGGGCGGGGCGCGGAAGTCCAGCTGCAGGGGCAGGTCAGCGCGGGTGAGGGCAAAGCGGATCTCCATCTGGCCGCCAATCGGCTGCGCCTGATCCGCGGGAATGTCGAAGTGCAGCGTATACTGCAACTGCGAAAGCCGCTCCGCACGCTGCTCCGCCAGACCCAACGCCACCCCTGGCTCCACCGGTATCCCCTCCACCTGGCCACAGGCCCCCAGCAATCCCATCAACAACCCTGCAAGTACGCGCATCGAATATCCTCCCCGTCGCTACTATACCCCGTATCGCTCTATCCGCGGGCATGACCCGGCGAGGTTAACCACCGTTGTTTTTACTGTTAACATTGCCGCACTGACTGCCAAACGGACAACTCACCATGCTGCCTCGACCGGCCGCCCGGGCCGCAGCCCTGCTGTGTGGTTCCCTGCTTCTCGCCGCCTGCACCGACGAGCCCTGGAACGACCCCAACCCCCCCTCACCTGAGGGCATGGTGACCTATCAGTCGATGATTTCACCTGCGCCGCCCAAGCACCTGGACCCGGCCATCTCCTACGCCTCGGATGAATCGCTGATCCTGATGCAGATCTACGAGCCCCCCATGGGCTACCATTTCCTCAAGCGTCCCTATGAGTTGATCCCGCTGGGTGTCGAGGACCTCCCCGGGATTACCTACCTGAATGCAGGAGGCGAGGAAATCGACCCCGATCTCGAGGAGGTGGCATTCTCACGCTACCGGCTGACCGTGCGGGCAGACGCCCGCTACCAGCCCCATCCCGCGTTTGCGGTCGACGACAGCGGGGCACCGCGCTACCTGTTCACTGACCCGGAGGCGGGGCGCGCCTTCAGCCAGATCAGCGACTTTCCCCACACGGGTTCTCGCGCCGTCCATGCCAATGACTATGTCTACGCGATCAAGCGCCTCGCAGACCCCCTCAATGGCTCACCCATGCTCGGTTTCATGGCCCAGTATATCGTTGGCATGAAGGAGTTCTCGGACACGCTGCAACACGTGGAGCGGGACGGCTGGCTGGACCTGGACCGGTTCCCCATGCAGGGACTGGAAGTCATCGACGAGCGCACTTTCGAAATCACCATCAAGGGCCGCTACCCCCAGTTCAGCTACTGGCTGGCAATGCAGTTTTTCTCGCCCATTCCTCCCGAGGTGGACCGCTTCTTCAAGAACCCCGGCTTTATCGACCGCAACCTGACCCTGGACTGGTGGCCGGTAGGCAGTGGTCCGTTCATGATGGTGAAGAACGACCCGAACAGCGAGATCGTGCTCGAGCGCAACCCCAACTTCCGCGAGGACTACTACCCCAGCGAAGGAGAGCCGGGGGATGCTGAACAGGGCCTGCTGGACGACGCGGGCAAACGCCTGCCACTGGTGGATCGCGCCGTGTTCCGGCTGGAGAAGGAGGTGCTCTCCCTGTGGACCAAATTCCTGCAGGGCTACTACGATCGCTCCGGGGAGAACCACGGCAACACCAACCGTGTGTTTGACCAGGCCTTCGTGGTCGGGCCCGAAGGCGTCGAACTCAGCGAGGAAATGGCGGACCGCGAAATCAGCGTGTCACCGGATGTGAAGCCGGCCCTGTATTACTACGGTTTCAACATGCGGGACCCGGTGGTAGGCGGCTACAGCGAGGACAAGCGCAAGCTGCGCCAGGCGCTGCAGATCGCCTTCGATACCGAGGAGTACCTGAATATCTTCTACAAGGGCAACGGCATCGCCGCCCACACGCCAATCCCGCCCGGCATCCCCGGCCACGTCGAGGGTCGGGCAGGCATCAACCCCTACGTCTATGACTGGGTGGACGGAAAGCCGCAGCGCAAATCCATCGACTACGCACGCCAGCTGCTGGTAGAGGCGGGTTATCCCAAGGGCCGCGACGCCCGTACCGGTGAACCGCTGAAGATATTCATCGACGTGCAGAGCCAGGCGATTTCCAATACCAGCATGAACTGGATAGATCGTGCCTTCGCCCGTATCGGGGTGCAAGTCGAGTATCGGCCCGCGGACTGGAACCGCACCCGGGAAAAACTGCTCACCGGCAACACCCAGATCTACTCCCACGGCTGGCTGGCGGACTACCCGGACCCCGAGAACTTCCTGTTCCTGCTGTTTGGCCCGGAAAGCCCGCTCATCTGCAAATGCGACGGCGCCAATAACTCCAACTATGGGTCGGAAGAATACGACGAGCTGTTCCGGGCCATGCGGGTGCTGCCCGCCGGAGACGAGCGGGAAACCATTGTTGCCCGCATGGTCGACCTGTTCCGCAAGGATGCGGTCTGGCTCTTTGCCTACTACCCGAAGGATATCTACCTGAATAACAGCTGGGTGCACAACAACAAGCGCCACGGTATTTCCAAGAGCACGCTCAAGTACGTGCGCATCGACGAAGCCCTGCGGGAGCAAAAGCGTGCCGAGTGGAACCAGCCGGTGACCTGGCCGCTGTACGCCGCGGCGCTACTGGTGGTCGCACTGCTGCTCCCGGGAATCATAGCCTACCGCCGCCGCCTTACGGCGACGGCCCGCCAATAACAACAGGACCACCTATGTTTGCCTACATTGTTCGCCGGCTGCTGTACGCCATTCCGATTCTGATCGGCGTCAACCTGCTGACCTTCACCCTGTTCTTCGTGGTCAACTCCCCGGACGACATGGCGGCGTCCCAGCTGGGGGACAAGTACGTCACCCCCGAGGCTATCGAGAACTGGAAGCAGAAAAACGGCTATGACAAGCCGCTGTTCCTGAACCCCGACGCCGCCGGTACGGCGCGCCTCACCGAAACCATTTTCTTCGACAAGTCCGTCCGGCTGTTTGCCTTCGACTTCGGACGCTCGGAGAGCGGCCGCGACATCACCACCGATGTCGCCACGCGCATGTGGCCCAGCCTGGCGGTCGCCCTGCCGACATTCATTGTCGGCATCGGGGTGAACATCTGCGTGGCCCTGATGGTGGTGATGTTCCACGGCACCCGGCTGGACCGGGGTGCTGTCTTTCTGTTCGTGGCGCTGATGTCCATTTCCTATCTGTTCTACATCATCGGCGGCCAGTTCCTGGTGGCCAAGACCTGGCGCCTGGTGCCCATCTCCGGCTTCCACGCGGAAGGCCAGGTGTGGAAATTCCTGATCCTGCCGGTGCTGGTGGGCGTGGTTGCGGGTATCGGCGCCGGCGCCCGCTGGTACCGCACGCTGTTCCTGGAGGAGGCCAACCAGGACTATGTTCGCACCGCCCGGGCCAAGGGTTGCAGCGAACTGACCATCCTGTTCCGCCACATCCTGCCCAACGCCCTGATTCCGATCCTGACCGGGGTGGTGGTGCTGATCCCCTCCCTGTTCATGGGCAGCCTGCTGATCGAATCCTTTTTCGGTATCCCGGGCCTCGGCAGCTACATGCTCGACGCCATCAACTCCCAGGACTTTGCCATTGTCCGCAGCATGGTCTTCATCGGCTCCATCCTCTACATCCTCGGGCTGATCCTGACCGACATATCCTACACCTGGGCTGACCCCCGGGTACGACTGTCCTGAGATGGTGGCATAGATGAAACCTGTAATCCTCTGGTCCGACGCCCTGATCTACCTGCTGGTCATCGCGCTGGCCTTCTTTTTCTACCGCCTGCGGGAGGACCCGCAGACGCGCGAGCGCTGGGCGGAAGTTTTCAGCTCCAGGCTCGGCATGGTCACCTTTACGGTGATAGCCGCCTACATCGCGGTCGCCCTGCTCGATTCCCTGCACTTCCGCCGCGCCCTGGACAATCCCGAAGGGATGGTCGTCGAAGAAGTGTTCTACGACAACAAGGTCACCAGCGTCTTCGACCTGCTGACCGGCGGCATGGGAGATCGCTTCGAGCGCACTTACTCGGCCCCATTCGCGCTGATCTCCTTCGAGAAGGAAAATCTCAAGGACGCCCGGGGCGAGGATATCCGCGACTATCCGCCCCTGCGCCACGCGGGCCAGCACCTGGCCGCCCCCTCCCAACGCGCCGCCGACATCCTCGGCAAAACCCTGACTGCCCTGCTCTGGGGTCTGCTGCTGTCGGCGCTGCTGATTGGCCCCCAGTGGCTGCTGCTGCGGCGCAGTCGCTACCCATGGCACTACTCCTGGATGGTGCAGGCAATGATTTTCTGCGGCGGAGCCTGGATGGTCAGCCTGAGCCGCTACTACCACATCCTTGGCACTGACCTCGGCGGCGCTGACGTACTTTACCAGTCGCTCAAGGGCATCCGCACCGGGGTCCTGCTGGGCACGCTGGCAACCCTGATCATGCTGCCCATCGCGGTGACGCTGGGCGTCATGGCAGGCTATTTCAAGGGCTGGGTGGACGACGTGGTGCAGTACCTCTACACCACCCTCAGTTCCATTCCCGGTATTTTGCTGATCGCGGCCTCGGTATTGCTGTTCCAGGTCTACATAGATCTCAACCCGGACTTCTTCGCCGTCGGCATGGAGAAGGCGGACGCCAAGTTCATCGCCCTGTGCTTCATTCTCGGCGTCACCAGCTGGTCCACGCTGTGCCGCCTGATCCGGGCGGAAACCCTGAAAATCAGCCAGCTCGGCTACGTGCAGGCCGCCCATGCCTTCGGGGTCAGCCACACCCGGATCCTGGCCCGGCACGTACTGCCCAACGTGGTGCATATCATCCTCATTACCTTCGTCCTGGACTTCAGTGCACTGGTGCTGGCGGAGGCTGTCCTGTCCTATATCGGGGTCGGCGTGGACCCGTCCATGGGCAGCTGGGGCAACATGATCAACGGTGCCCGCTCCGAGCTCTCGCGGGAACCGACCATCTGGTGGACCCTGACCGGAGCCTTCTTTTTCATGTTTGCCCTGGTGCTGGCCGCCAACCTGTTCTCCGACCTGGTTCGCGACGCTTTCGACCCCCGTACCAGCCTGCGGAGGGTAGAGGCATGAGCAGCCCAAGGCAGCAGCAGGCAGCGGGTAGCGTCTGCATGCGGGTTTCCGACCTGACGGTGGTTCTCGCGGAGAACGGTAACGCTATCGTCAAGGGCATCAGCTTCGAGCTCAAGGCGGGACAAATTTTTGCCCTGGTCGGCGAGTCCGGCAGCGGCAAATCCGTCACTTCGCTGGCCGCCATGCGGCTGCTGCCCGACGCCCTCAAGATCAGCGCCGGCAGTGTCGACGTGGAGGGCACGGACCTGTTCGCCCTGTCCGAGGCGCGGATGCAGGAGATACGTGGTCGCAAGGTGGCGATGATCTTCCAGAACGCGATGAGCGCCCTCAATCCGGTACAGACCGTCGGGGCCCAGGTAGCCGAAACCCTGAAGCTGCACACCCCGCTGCGGGGCAAGGACCTGCGCCAGCGCGTGGTCACACTGTTCACCGAAGTCGGCATCCCCGACCCCGAACAGCGCTTCGGTTTCTTCCCCCACCAGCTTTCCGGCGGGCAGCAGCAACGGGTGGTGATCGCCATGGCCCTGGCCTGCGAGCCGGATGTATTGATCGCCGACGAGCCCACCACCGCCCTGGATGTCACCATCCAGCTGCAGGTCCTGAACCTGATCCGCGAGCTTACCCGCACCCGCCAGCTGGCCGTATTGCTGATCACCCACGATATGGGCGTAGTCAGGAATACCGCTGACGAAGTCGCCGTGATGTACCGCGGTGAGCTGATCGAGCAGGCCGGCGTCGATGCGTTTTTCCACAACCCCCAGCAAGCCTACAGCCGGAAGCTGATTGATTCTCTGCCCGACCTCGGCCACTTCCGCACATCGGCCAGGGAAGAGCCGCTGCTGGAGTTGAAGGATGTGCAGGTACACTTCCCCATCCGCAAGGGCCTGCTGCAGCGCGCCGTCGACTATACCCGGGCAGTGGACGGCGTATCCCTGGCCATTGGCCGCGGCGAGACCTTCGCCCTGGTGGGAGAGTCCGGCAGCGGCAAATCCACCCTGGGCCGGGCAATTCTCAACCTGGAGGACATCGCTGGAGGCGAAATACTGTTCCGCGGCGAGCCCATTCAGGGAATCGGCCGCAGCGCCATGCTGCCCTACCGCAAGCAGATCCAGGTCATTTTCCAGAATCCCTTTTCTTCCATGAATCCGCGCATGACCGTCGGCGACATCATCGCCGAGGGCATGATCAGTCTCGGCCTGGCGCTGTCGGAGGACGCGCGCAATGCCCGCATTCATCAGCTGCTGGAGCGGGTACAGCTCGGCGCCGAGCACGCCCGCCGCTACCCGCACGAGTTTTCTGGGGGGCAGCTGCAGCGGGTTGCCATTGCCCGCGCCCTGGCGGTCAACCCGGAGCTGATCATCTGCGACGAACCGACCAGCGCGCTGGATGTATCGATTCGCGCCGAGGTGCTGGAGTTGCTGGCGGAACTGCAGCGGGAGTTCGGGGTGTCCTACCTGTTCATTACCCACGATCAGTCCATCGTGCCGACGCTCGCACACAAGGTCGGCGTCATGCAACTGGGAAAACTGGTGGAGCAGGGCAGCGCGGAGCAGATCCTGACCGCGCCGCAGCACCCCTATACCCGGGCACTGCTCGCCGCAGTGCCCAGGCTGGAGGATTGAGGGCTACATCACACCGTAGGCGATCATCGCCGAGGCAACCTTGTTGAAGCCGGCTACGTTGGCGCCCTTGAAGTAGTCGACGTGACCGTCAGCGGCGGTGCCAAACTCCACGCACTGGTCGTGGATACCACGGATGATCTTGTGCAGATGGTCGTCCACCTCACCACGGCTCCATTGCAAGCGCAGGCTGTTCTGGCTCATTTCCAGCCCGGACACGGCGACACCGCCGGCATTGGCGGCTTTTGACGGCGCGTGCAGCAGGGTCTTCTTGCCCTGGATCAGTTTGATGGCCTCTGGCGTCGCCGGCATGTTGGCGCCCTCGGCAATGGCCCGGCATCCGTTGTTGATCAGGTTCTCGGCATCGACTTCTTCGATTTCGTTCTGGGTGGCGCAGGGGAACGCAAGTTCGCAGGGCACCATCCAGGGCCGCTCACCTTCGAAATACTCACCGCCGAACTCCCGCACATACTCCTCAATCCGCCCCCGGCGCTTGTTCTTGAGTTCCATGACCCACCGCAGCTTGTCGTGAGTGATCCCCTCGGGATCGTGGATGAACCCGGCGGAGTCGGACAGGGTAATCACCCGGGCACCCAGTTCAATCAGCTTCTCAGCGCAGTAGGTGGCGACATTCCCCGAACCGGAAACCGCACAGGTCCTGCCCTCAAGGCTTTCATCGTGATGGGCCAGCATCTCTTCCATCATATAGACACAGCCATAGCCGGTGGCCTCGGGGCGAATGCGACTGCCGCCGAACTCCAGGGCCTTGCCGGTCAGCACGCCCTCAAAGCGGTTCATCAAGCGCTTGTACTGGCCGAACATGTACCCCACTTCGCGGGCACCCACACCAATATCACCGGCGGGCACGTCCGTATCCGGGCCGATATGCTTGCTGAGCTCGGTCATGAAGGCCTGGCAGAAACGCATGACTTCACGGTCGCTCTTGCCCTTGGGGTTGAAATCGGAACCGCCCTTGCCGCCGCCCATGGGCAGGCCGGTGAGGCTGTTCTTGAACACCTGCTCGAAGGCGAGGAATTTCAGCACCGACTGGTTTACCGTGGGGTGAAACCGTATCCCACCCTTGTAGGGGCCGATAGCGTTGTTTTGCTGGACCCGAAAGCCACGATTGACCCTGACATTGCCCTGGTCATCTTCCCAAACCACGCGAAACGTGACGATGCGATCCGGTTCGGTCATGCGCTCGAGAATCATCAGTTCCTTGTAGATGGGTTTGTCGGCAATATAGGGAATTATGTCCATCGCAACTTCCTGCACCGCCTGCAGGAATTCCGGCTCACCCGGGTTGCGGCGCTCAACGCCCGCCAGGAAACCCGCGAGATCATCCGCCTCATGTGTATTCACTTTGTTGTTCTCCTTGTTGTGGTTGCTGCAGTCCCGCCGATGCCACGCCCCGCCCCGCCCCGCTGTCAGCCAGATACAGCTTAGACTCGCAAGGTGCCTGCGTCCAATGACAACGTGAAATACCACCGGGGCCCGTTACCGTGCATGGGCGCAGCAGCCCGATGCGCACCGCAATGTCGCGGACGCAGTTCATCGCACCAAAGGTAATATTCACCGCATCCAGCCTTGAGCCTGTCCCCCGGGCTTAGGACAATCCCGACCAAAGCCCGGTCATCGACGTAAGTCGCCTGCGCACGCGGTGAGCTGGAATGTTTTTTGCACTATTTCGGGCATAACTGGCGGCCAAACGCTTCCGCACATCCACTGGGGACACCACCATGAACACGCAGATTCTGTTTCGGGCCAGCGCCCTTTCCGCGGCCATTGCCGGCCTCGTCCAGCCGGGCGCCGTCATGGCGCAGCAGGGCGCACTGGAGGAAGTGATCGTTACCGCCACCCGCCGCGCGGAATCGGTACAGGATATCCCGATCAATATCACCGCCCTGTCTGCCGACATGATCGAGCGCGAGCGGCTGACCAACCTGGCGGAGGTCTCGCGCCGGGTGCCGGGCATGACCGTGGTTGACCAGGGCGCGCGCGGCAGCGATATCCTCACGGTGCGGGGCCTGAATGTGGACTCTCTCAATGCCTCCGAAGCCCTTGGCAACGGCGGCGGTGACACGGTGGCCACCTACGTCGGCGAAATTCCGCTCTACATTGACCTGAAGCTCAATGACATGGAGCGGGTGGAGGTGCTGATCGGGCCGCAGGGCACCCTGTACGGCGCCGGCACTCTGGGCGGTGCGGTCCGGTTCATTCCGCGCAAACCCGACCCGGACGCTCTCGCTCTGGAGTTGCGTGGCGAGCTTTACGACCTCAGCCAGTCCTCCGACCTGGGGTCGGAAACCGGCCTGACAATCAACATACCACTGCTGGAGAACCGCCTGGCCCTGCGCGCCTCAGTAGACTACACCGATGACCCGGGCTTTATCGACTACAACTTCCTCGTCCGCAACCCCGGGATCTCGCTGCCACAGCCCAATTTCAGTGACCCGAACGCAGTGCGGGACAACCTGCGCAGGCAGGCCGACGCCAACACCGAGGAGACACTCTCGGGCCGCGTCGCCCTGCGCTATGCCGGTGAAAGGGTGGACAGCACCCTCACCTACTACTACCAGAACATGGACGTCGGCGCCCGCCAGATCAATCATCGGGAAGCCATCGGCACCGGCAAATATGAAGCCGCTCATCGCTATCTGGAACCCAATGAACGGGAAAACCAGCTGCTGGCGCTGGAGCTTGTTGCGGATCTTGGATTTGCCGAACTGACCTCTGCCACGGGCGTCTCACGCTATGAAGAGCAGGGCCAGCGCGACCAGACCGACCTGCTGCTCAATTTCGAGTACGGCTATGAGGAATTTCCCGCTTTTGCCGCATTCACCCGCGAGGATGCAGAGGAAGATCGAATCAACCAGGAGCTGCGCCTGGTGTCCACAAGCGACGGCCCCCTCAGCTGGATCGCCGGCGTGTTCTACAACAAATCCGAACTGGACGCGCAGTCCCTGGAATTTACCCCGGGATTCGACCAGTTTGCGGTGGACAACTTTGGCGGTGAGCAGCTGCGTCCAGATGCCCTTGAGTACATTGAGATCACCGCAAACACGCTGACAGAGAAAGCGGTGTTCGGTGAGATCGGTTACCAGATTACCGACGTTTGGCAGGTGACTCTGGGGGCTCGCTACTTCGAGTACGAGAGTGACCTCGCCACCGGCTTCGATCTACCGCTGCTGAACACGGTATTCTTCGGTGCACCACCGGACCTGATCGACCCTATCCTGCAAAGCAACAGTGTCGAGGACGATGGCAGCCTGTTCAAGTTCAATACCTCCTATCACTTCACCGACGACATCATGGCCTTCTTTACCATCAGCGAGGGCTACCGTATCGGCGGCCTGAACTCGGTGCCAGAGTGCCCGAACCCGCTCCCGCCCGGCGTACAGAATGTCTGCGCCCTGCCGGACGAGGTGCTGATCGAGCCCGACAAGACCGTAAACTATGAATTGGGCCTGCACTCGCAATTCGGCGATACCGTCCTGTTCAACGCCTCACTGTTCTATATTGACTGGGACGATATCCAGGTTGCCGACGTCACCGCCAACGGTGGCCTGCCCATTACCAGCAATGGCAACGCGGCACGCAGCATGGGCGTGGAAATGGCCGGCCAGTGGCTACTCACCGAGCGTATTACGCTGATGGGTTCCTATGCCTACACGGATGCTGAGCTGGCCGAGGACGCGCCCGGGTTGGTGGATGGTGCCGACGCCTTCGACGGTGATCGCCTGGCTGGCACGCCAGAACACCAGGGTAGCCTCGCTCTCAATTACGCCATACCCATGGCAGACGGCAGCGAGGTGGAACTGGACTGGTCCCTGACCGCCAGTGGTGACATCCTGACCAAGGTGGGCAACCGCAATAACGGGGAGACCCTGCCCGGCTACGCTCTGCACAATGTATCCGCCAGCTGGTACAAGGATGACTGGACGGTAACCCTGTATGCCGACAACGTCTTGGACAAGTACGCGGAGACCTCCGTGCGGCAGGACAGCAGCTTCATCCGCCAGGTTGGGGATGTAGACCTGCGCCGCTACTTCAAGAATGTGATCCGCCCACGGCAGACCGGCCTGAGACTGGTATACCGCTTCTGATCGCGGGAATGTCGCAGGCCCAACTGCATCGGGAGGCCGAACGGGCAGTGGCCGCGGGTCGGTTGCGGGAGGCTCACGCCCTGTGCCTGGAAATCCTGCGCGGGGACCCCCGGCACGCCGATGCCTGGTTCCTGTGCGGGGTGATCGCCGCTGGCAACGGCCAGCGGGAAAAGGCGCTGGAGATATTCTCCCGGGCCACGACACTGGCTCCCGGGCACCCGGACTACCACGCCGAAACCGGCAAGACCCTTATCGCCCTGCGCCGACACCGGGAGGCGCTGGAGGCCGCGGAACTCGGGCTGGCCTGCTCCCCCCGGCGCGCCAGCACCTGGAATACCCTGGGCACGGTATTCAGCCACGCGGGCGAACACGAACGGGCCCTGGCCTGCTTCACCGCCGCCTGCGCGAGACTGGCGGGCGAGGCGGCCGCGGGCCTGGGACCAGCCTGGCAGGCAGACCTCCATTTCAACCTCGGCGCCAGCAGCAAGTTCTGCGGCGATTTCCCCGCGGCGAGGCAGGCCTATGAGCGGGCCATTGCACTGCAACCCACCCATTTCCGGGCCCACGCCGCTCTTGCACAACTGGGACCGGAGAGGCCGGGCAGCCATCACCTGGAGCGGCTGGAGCCGTTGCGGGAACAGGTGCGCACGGCGGAGGACCAGCTCAACCTGGGCCACGCCATAGCCCGGGAACGGGAAGATACGGGGGACTACACGGGAGCGATGCAGGCCCTGCAGTGGGCCAAGCAGCGCCTGCGCTCGCAGCTCGACTACAGGGTGGCCGACGATGAAGCCCTGCTGGGCGATATCGCGACCCTGTTCGGGCGCGACCAGTTCGGACCGGGCACTGCGGGCCTTGAATCGGCGGAGCCAATATTTATTGTCGGCATGCCCCGCAGCGGTACCACCCTGGTCGAGCGTATCCTCGGGGCTCACAGCCAGGCCTATGCCGCGGGTGAGTTGCCTCACTTCCCGCTGGCGGTGAAACGCCTGGGCGGAACCGCGGGCAGCGAAGTACTCAATATCGAGACCCTGCGGGCGGGACTGGCCCTGAACCCCAGGGAACTGGGGCAATGCTACCTTGACAGTACCCGGCCGCGGACCGGGCGCACCCCACATTTCATTGACAAACTGCCGCTCAATTTCGCCTATCTCGGCCTCATCCGCAGGGCCCTGCCCCGGGCCCGCTTCATCTGCCTGCGACGCAACCCGCTGGACAGCTGCCTGAGCAATTACCGGCAACAATTCGCCAGCAATTTTCCCTACTACCGCTACGCCCTGGACCTGGAGGACTGCGGCCGCTATTACCTGGCCTTCGACCGCCTGATCCGGCACTGGCAGCGTGTGCTGCCCGGGGGCATGCTGGAAGTCCAGTACGAGGCGCTGGTGGGGGACACGGAGACACAGGCGCGGCGTCTTTTGGCCTGGTGCGGCCTGTCGTGGGAGCAGGCCTGCCTTGAATTCCAGCATCACACTGGAGCAGTCGCCACCGCCAGTGCGGTACAGGTCAGACGCGGCATCTATCGCGACGGCATCCAGCGCTGGCGCCGCTACGGTGCCGCTGTGGCGCCGCTGCAAGCGGTGCTTGCGAGCGGCGCGAACCCCTAGCGCGGCGGGTCGACCCGCTGGCCGGTGGACTGGTTGACCCGGAACCAGCCGGCAATGGAGTAGCGGTCGCGGCTCGCGGGCAATACCTCGTGCGGAAACTCCTCGCTGAGAAACAGGACTACGGTACCCAGGCCCGGCAGCACCTTGAGCCGGGTATTCGCATCCTCGTCGGTCACAAGGACCAGCTCACCCCCGTCCACGAGCTGCCAGTCCGGGTTCAGGTACACCACCAGTGACAGGATGCGGTTTGCCTCGCCGCGGAAAGCGTCCAGATGCTTGCGGTAATAGTCACCGGGGCGGTAGTGGGCAAAGTGACTCTCAAAGGAGAACAGCCCCAGCAGCAGCTCGCGGTTGAGGAAGCGCTGCAACCGTCCCGCCCAGTCCAGCCAGTCCCGGCCGGCAGCGGACTCGCCGTTGATCCAGCAGATCTCGTCGGTGCGAACAAAGTCGTTCAGGGTGTGGGCCTGCTGGCGACCGACCCCCGCCCGGGAAAAGCGGGCGTCGTTCATCTCCGCCAGGTGCGCCTGCAGGCTGGCCGTCAGGGACAGCGGCAGGGCATCCGGACACACTGTGAAACCGCGCTCGCGCAGGTCCCGGACGATACGGGCAAACAGCTGCTCCTCGGGACAGGCCAGCGCTGCCGGCGACAGCTCAGGCAGGGCACTCACCGGCCACGCTGCTCCAGCCGCTGGTGGAACTCGGCCATGATCAGCATATACAGTTCCTTGCCCAGGTAGGCGTCCTCGACCTTGTGCTCAATACTGGGGTTGTCGTTGACCTCCATGACATAGACCTGCTGGCCCTTCTGCTTGATATCAACCCCGTACAGGCCCTTGCCGACCACCTTGCAGGCCTTCAGCGCCGCGTCCAGCACCACCTTGGGCACCTCGAAGGTGGGCAGGGTCTCATAGCCGCCGGAGGCAAAGCGCTTGGCGCCGTGATTGTAGATCTGCCAGTGGTCCCGGGCCATGTGGTAGCGGCAGGCGTAGATTGCGCGCCCCGCCAGCACGCCCACCCGCCAGTCGAAGTCGGTATACATGAATTCCTGTACCAGTACCAATGCGGTGTCGCTGAGCAGCTCCCGCAGCCGGGAGGCCAGCTCGTCGCGATTGGACACTTTGTAGATACCCTTGGAGAACGATCCCTCCGGCATTTTCAGCACGCAGGGATAACTGAACTGGGCCTCTATCTCGTCCAGCTCCGGCTCGGAAACACCAATCACCGTGCGGGTCTTCAGCGAGGGAACCCGGTGGTAGCTGAAGGCATCGTGCAGGAACACCTTGTTGCAGCAGCGCAGGATGGAAGCGGAATCGTCGATAACTACCAGGCCCTCGCGCTCGGCCTTGCGCGCCAGACGGTAGGTATGGTGATCGATCGCAGTGGTTTCGCGGATGAACAACGCATCGTACTGGGCGATCTGCGAGGCCTGGCTGGCGGTGATCGTCTCGGCCTGCATGCCGACCTTGGCCGCGGCCTTGATAAAGCGTTTGATCGCTTCCGCGTCGCTGGGCGGGATCGCCTCGTCAGGATTGACCAGGATCGCCAGGTCCCAGCGCAGCTTCTTGCGTGAACCCGAGCTGCGCCAGACCTGCTCGGTAAACTTCATCAGGCGCTGCTGGAACAGATCGCGTTCTCGCCCGGCCAGCCGCGTGTAGCCGTGGCGACGGACGACCAGTTTGAGCCCATGCCCATCCCGGGAGAGACTGAAGTAGAGAATCGGCGCGGGATAGCGCTCGAACAGGCGCCGCACCGGTTTGCGGAGGGCTTCATCCTCGGTCCAGCCAAAATAGGCCAGGAAATCCCGGGACTCCCCTTCCTCCAGTGGAGCCTGCACAAAGGCCGCCAGGTTGACGTCATCGTCCGGCCCCAGCGTCAGGTCCCGCAGGTCGTTGATGGTGCTGACGCTGGGCAACACCCGGTGCTGGCGTGCCTCCGCCAACAGGGAACAATAGTAACCGCGACTCAGGTAGTACTCGGTGTCGCAGAGATTGATCAGCCGGGTCTTGGGCTCGTTGCGCTTGGGGAAATCCACCAGGTAGCGCTCGAAGGATATGACCTCGAACTGGTCACTCTCCAGGCGAGGATCCTCTTCGTCAACAATGATAATCGTCTTGTGCATACCGCCCCCGTCAGGCCAGAGTCGCAAGATTTTCCTTGCGATACGCTTTCATCCGCGCAAGCTGGTCCGCTTGCACCAGTTGCACCCAGTCCGGATTGGCAATCAGCGCCCGGCCCACCGCCACCAGGTCGAACTCCCCTGCCCGCATCCGCTGCCGCTGCTCATCCAGACTCCGGAAATGACGCTACAGTGGGCCGCAGCGTATACCAGCTACCGCCACGGCGCCAGCCAACAAGTGCTTGTTACGGGGCGGCCGGAAGGTCTCGGCGGGTAGCAGAACGATCTGCCGCGCCCGGCTGTGCGTATCATCCGCACACTCCACTACAATAGTCCCATGCGCGAACTTTACTGGCTACAACAGGACCTGCGACTGCGGGACAATCCGGGACTGCTGGCCCACGCCGCGGCGAGCGAGCTGGTTCTGGTTTATATCTGGCAGGAACCCAGGCCCTGGTGCAACCTCCGCGGCATCGGCCAGCAGCGCCGGCGGGTACAGCTGGAGCACCTGCAGGACCTGCGGCAGGATCTGCAGGCGATCGGCCAGGACCTGCTGTTTCTCGAGGGTCACCCCGAGCAGCTGCTGCCGGCACTGGTACAACGCTGGCGGCTGGAGCGGGTCGGCACCAGCCGCTGCCCCGGGGACTATGAGTCACGCCAGCTGGAGGCCCTCCGAGAACGCCTGCCGGTGCCGCTGCAAATTCACGGCGGGAACACCCTGTTTCAGCGCCAGCAACTGCCCTTTGCCCTGGAAGCGCTGCCGGGGCAATTCACACCCTTTCGACGCGCCGTGGATCAACTCACCGTGACCGCGCCCCTGCCGGCGCCTGAGCGCCTGCCGCCACCTCCGGCGGGAATGGCCTTCCCGCCGCTGCCGACGGCGGACATTGCCCCGCACACCTCGCTGCCCCTGCGCGGCGGCAGCCGGGCGGGACATCGGCGCCTGCAGCAGTTTACCTTTGGCGAGGCAGGCGTGGCCGAGTACAAGCAGCGCCGCAACTGCCTGGACCCCCTCAGCGGTTCCAGCACCTTGTCACCCTGGCTGGCCAGCGGCGCCCTGTCGGCGCGGGAAGTAGCCCACACTCTGGCACATTTCGAACAACAGCGGTTGCGCAATGAGTCCACCGAGTGGCTCTACCTGGAGCTGTTGTGGCGGGAGTATTTTCACTGGCGGGCCCTGCTGGACGGCCCGAAGTTATTCCGGTTTCGCGGCCTCGGCACTGGCCGCAAGCACCGCTTCTGTACCTTTGATCCAAGAGCCTTCGCCCGTTGGTGCCAGGGGGACACCGATTACCCGCTGGTCAACGCGCTGCAGCGGCAGCTACTGGCCACCGGCTGGATGAGCAATCGCGGCCGCCAGATCAGCGCCAGCTGCCTCATCCATGAACTGGGGCTGGACTGGCGTTATGGCGCCGCATTCTTCGAAAAACACCTCATCGACTACGACGTGGGCAGCAACTACGGTAACTGGCAGTACATCGCCGGGGTCGGCTGCGATCCCCGGGGCGGACGCCGCTTCAATCTGCAGAAACAGGCGGCGGAACACGACCCGGACGGCCTCTTCACCACCAAGTGGGAGGGCAACCGGCCACGCCAGCCGCTGTATGTGACCGACGCCGCGGACTGGCCGCTGCTACCCTCAGGCACCGGTGATGACCATGAAGGGGCCTGAGCGACCGTCCAAGCTCTGCCCGACCTGCCAGCGCCCGTTCCAGTGGCGGGCCCGCTGGCGCCTCAACTGGGAACAGGTAAAATACTGCTCCCGCCGCTGCGCCAACCAGCGCGGCAAACTCAACCGGAGCTCGCCACCAACTGCCCCAGGCAACGGTCGCCCCAGTCGGTAATCGACTTGCGCTCCTCCGGCGCGCGCTTGCGCCAGTTCGCAGTGATCAACCCCATCCGCGGATTGGCAGCCAGGTAGTCCAGGTGGCGGTCGATGAACCGCCAGTAGAGGGAGTTAAAAGGGCAAGCGCCCTCCCCGGTGACCTTCGCCGGGCTGTACTTGCAGCCCTTGCAGTGATCTCCCTGGCGCTGGATATACTTGCCGCTTGCCGCATAGGGTTTGCTCGCCATCAGCCCGTTGTCCGCATGCAACGCCATGCCCAGGGTGTTCGGCAACTCCACCCACTCGAAGGCATCCACATAGACCGCCAGATACCAGTCGCAGACCTCCTGCACATCGAGCCCTGCGAGCAGGGCAAAATTGCCGATTACCATCAGGCGCTGGATATGGTGGGCATAGCCCAGATCCAGGGTCTGGTGCAGCGCGCGCTGCAGGCAGCGCAGATCGGTATCGGCGGTCCAGAAAAACTCCGGCAACGGGGCCCGGGCGGAGAACGTGTTGCGCGCCTTGTACTCCGGCATCGTCAACCAGTAAATGCCGCGCACGTATTCGCGCCAGCCGAGAATCTGGCGGATAAAGCCCTCCGCGGCTGCCAGGCTGCAGCTACCATCGCGCCAGGCCTGCTCCACTTGCTGGCACAGGGGCAGCGGCTCCAGCAGGCCAATATTCAGGTACATGGATACCTTGCTGTGGAATACCCAGGGCGACTCTTCTACCAGCGCGTCCTGGTAGCTACCGAAGTGCGGCAGGGCGTAACGGCAGAACCAGTCAAACTCGAGGCGGGCTTCATCCGCCGTACAGGCGTAGTTGAACTGGTCGAGATCTCCCGGGTTGTCGGGAAAGGCGGCGGCAACCTCCGCCAGCACCGCCCGGGTGCTGTCGTCCTGCGGCAACTGGCGGCGCGGAGGGATTGTCTCCTGACCGCGCCAGCCGACACGGTTTTCCTGATCGAAGTTCCAGCGCGCCCCGGCTGGCTGGCCGTCGAGCTCCAGCAGGACCCCGTGCTTGCGGCGCATGTCCCGGTAGAAGTACTCCATGCGCAGCTGCTTGCGCCCCCGGGCCCAGGCACGGAATTCCGCGTGGCTGGCGAGGAAACGGGTATCTTCCAGCACCTTGACCGGTACCCCCAGGGCCTGCTCCCAACCCGCCATTTTCTCCCGCAGGCGATGTTCACCGGGTTCGCAAACCCGGACCTCGCTGCAAGAAACTTCCCCCAGCACCTGCAGCACGGCCGCCTCAAGCGTGGGCAGGCCGTCGCCCAGGCTGAAGTAGCGCACCGCAAAGCCCCGCTGCCGCAGCTGGTCCCGGAACTGGCGCATGGCGGCAAACACCAGCGCGATCTTGTGCCGGTTGTGGCGCACATACCCCGCCTCCTCCGCGACCTCCGCCAGCACCACGAGGTCGCGAGCCGGGTCGGCCGCGACGAGTGCCGGGTTGGCAAGCGACAGCTGGTCGCCCAGCACCATGATAAGAGCAGATTCAGACATGTGATTGCTACGCGCCCCGGCCGCGGGCAGACCACGGCAGAGCGCGCAGGTTTACTCCTGCAGCAGCAGAGTCTCGCCGATCTGGGCGGCGCTGATATCCGCTTCGCAGAATGGGAACCGCACCCACTGCTTGTCGGCGTAGAGCCGGGTCTGGTCGGCAAAGTGGGGTGACTCGGGGTCTGTGGACTGCGACGGCACCAGGATCACATCGGCGACCGGGCATTCGCTGTCATCCCAGGTCACCGCCTGGATATAGGAGTTGCCGGCACCGGGGTTGACGTAACCGCTGTCCGAAAGGCCCGCACTGATAGCCCCGTAGACACCCATCGGGCCGGACCCGCCGTGAATCGGCACCCGCAGTCCGTTGCGTTCCAGCACCTGTACCTCCCCCCAGGGCGCATTGAGGGCAACACCCGCCGCTTCCAGCCGGCTGGTGGCCAGCGCCAGCGCATTGATCACCCGGTCATGGTTGGCGGGCACAGCGATATCAATACCCGCTGGCGTATGCAGCGGATTGGCGGGGTCAAAATCCAGTGCCCAGAACTCGTCGCTCTGGACTATATTCTGGAATGGATTGCCCAGTTCGCCGCTGATGGCTCGCCAGAATTCGGTGAAGACCTGGGCGCCGGTGGAATCGACGTTCACCCGCCGGTCCCAGCCGGCGAGCACATTGCAGGCTTCCAGCACCGGTTCCGCTGCCTGCGTGGCACAGATGGCGAGGACATCGTCGAGCACGATCTCGGCCCCGTAAACCCGGTTGGCGTACATCAGGCCCTTCAGGGTCTCCAGGTCAAACAGGGCCTCGGAGTCCAGACCGTCAGTACCCGCCTTGCGTTCCGCGACCATGATGTGCCCGATGCGGGTGCGCAGGAACTGCTGCCGGCCCTCGTGACCCACCGGCCCCATGATCACCGGGAAACCTTCCAGCGGGTTGTTGGCATCGCTCAGCCAGTAGCTGTTGTTGCTGTTGCCCACGTAATCCGTGGTCCGCAGTTGCGGCAACTTTGAAGGCCCATAGAGGTTACTGCCGGCGGGTGCCTCCGGGTCCGAGCCCCATTCACAGAACGGATCGGAACCGTCCAGGGACAGGATCACGCTGCTGGTAGCGGCGGCCAGGAACGGCCCGACCACCCCGTTGATGCAGCGATCCAGCTGCGCCTGGGTGACGTTGGGTACTGCAGACAGTTCACCGTAGAAGGCATTGCCGTCCCGGTCCGCCGCCAGCTCGTGGAATACCGGGTTGCCGATCCCCTGCAGCGCTGCCACATAGTCGTCGATAGACGCGGCCTGGCCCTTGTTGATCCACTGCTCGATACCGCGGATACCGGTGAGGATATTGGCATCGCGGAAGGCCAGCACCGAACCGTTGAACATCGGCCAGCCATCCAGTGCCGGGCTGACGCCCTTGAGGTTGATCACCGGGCCGTAGTGAGACACGTAGAAAACCTGCTGCCGGTCTTCCAGCGTACCGTCTTCCCGCTTGACCTGGATGGTCACGGTCTGCGGCACAATGTCGCGCCACTCACCGTCGTAGTCGTATTGCAGGGGATTATCCGGGTTCAGCTTCAGCTCATAGAGGCTGAAGCGGTTGGCCAGTGACACCGTGTGGGTCCAGGCGACATCGCGGTTGAAACCGATCCCGATAAACGGGAAACCGTGCAGCGCGGCGCCCGCGACATCGTAGGTGCCGGGCAGGGTCAGGTGGGCCTGGTACCAGGCACCGGCACCGAACCAGGGCTGGTGGGGGTTGCCCAGCAGCATGCCGCTGCCATCCCTGGTGGCGTCCCGGCCAAGGGCCAGGCCGTTGCTGCCGCGATCAAGGTCCCGGAGCTGGGCCGCCGCCTCGGACAGGGCCGCGGCGTCCTGTTCCAGACTGGTG
>NZ_JAVKCQ010000087.1:0-5563 GCF_040222615.1 Haliea sp. | reverse complement strand
ACCCCAATACCTATGACGTGCTTGGTCTTCGGTTCTTTGGGCGGCTGAACTACCGCTTCAATTGATATACCCGGCGAGTTGCGCATGCCGAACTACGGCATGCGCTCTCGCCGCCTCGTTCAGATTCTGCTTGTGGGCTCTATTGAAACTTCCCGCTGTTATGGGTTCAACAGCAGACGGGCCTTTCTCTTTCTCCCAACCCTGCGCTGACCGTCATCTTGCGGTCGGCGATCCTCAGAGACTCGCGGCGCAAGTAGGCAGCAGTAGCTGCTTGTCTACCAGTGCATGATTTGTCGCAGGATCGCTCGCCCGGGCTTGAGAGACGTTGGGTGGGGTGTACCTCCACGGGGTGCCGGGCACGTCGCCGCCCCGAGTGCTCAAGTCAACGGGGCTGGCTTTGCAAGGTCTCGATTGCACGCTTCAGCGAACGTGACTGCTCCTCGTCGGCGGGCATCAGGGGTGCCCTGGGAGGACCGGCCGGATGACCAATGATATTCAGGCCCGCCTTGACGCATTGGGTGTACGCGCCGCTCTCCTCCAATTGCCGCAACACCGGCAGTATCGACGCCGCCAGTTTTCTGCCGTTTACAAGGTCTGCTTGCAATACCATCAGCTCGTACAACTCGATGTGCTCTCTGGGTAGGAAGTTGGCTCCACCGCCGATCCAGCCTTCTGCTCCGGCCGCGAAGCTCTCCAGAGCCAAGGTGTCGCATCCGCACAATACAGCGATACGGCCCTCGCACATTTCCCGGATAGAGGCAATGCGGGTCGCATCTCCGCTACTTTCCTTTATGGCCACCACCGTTTCAATAGCCGCCAGCTTGACAACGATATCCAGGTCGAGGTCGACCCCGGTACGTCCGGGGTAATTGTAAAGCGTTATTGGCAGATCAGTGGCAGAAGCAACCTTCGTAAAGTGTTGCAACAGTTCTCTGCGGGTCGGAAGTGCGTAGTAGGGCGGTGCCAGCAGTACTCCGGAAGCTCCCTGCTTTCGGGCGATCTTACAGTACTGAATGACTTCGGCCGTACTGCTGGCGTTAGCGCCTACGATGACTGGCGCCCGCCCTGCTGCAGCCTCAATAACACAGGCGCTCACAGCCTCGCGCTCCTCGCGGCTGAGTGTGTAGAACTCGCCCGTGCTTCCCAGGGGCGCGAGTCCGTGCACACCCGACTCGATGAGCCAACTTGCAAGGGCGCCGGTGCGCTCAAGGTCGAGCGAACCATCGGACTTGAAAGCGGTTGCCAACGCAGGGTAGATTCCGCGTGGCGGGGTAGCAATTATCGTCATAGTCTGATGTCCAGCACTTGGTTATTGAACACAGCGTCTGTGGGTGTAATCCCCAGCCCCGGCGAAGTTGACGCTGCCAGTCTCCCGTTTTCCCGCTCGGGAGCGCCATTGGCATTTTTAACGGTTACATAGCTGTTGAAGTCCGTTGAAGTGAGCAGCAATTCAGTTGGAGTGCTGTGTGCGAGGTGCGCGATTGCTGCCGTGACGATATCACCGCCCCAGCTGTCTTCGATCGTCATCGCGATCCCAAGCGAGGCGCACAGATCACGTGCCTGCCTGGCTTTGGTCAAACCGCCGAACTTGCTGATCTTGAGGTTTACGGCATCCATCGCGCGGTCCTGGTGGCCACGCATGAGTTCCCGCAGCCCGTCTATGCATTCATCCAGTACAAATGGATGAGGCGTTCGCTGCCGCACGGCCAGACACTCCTCGTAGCTCAGGCATGGCTGCTCAATGTAGACATCGATGTCTCGAACTGCATTGACTACCCGCAAGGCTTCATGCATGGTCCAGCCAGTGTTCGCATCGGCGATCAGCCGGTCACCTTGCTGAAGTACCTTCGACACTGCGCGGATCCGCTCAATATCGGTGTCCGGGTCCCCTCCGACCTTGAGTTGGAAGCGCCGATATCCCTCTGCGCGGTATCCCTCGACGTTGCTCGCCATCTCCTCGGGTGTACGCTGGGATATGGCTCTGTACAGGTGAAAATCATCGCCGTAGCGGCCACCCATCAGTTGGCATACCGGAAGCTTTGCCTGCTTGCCCAGGATATCCCAACAGGCCATGTCGATTGCCGACTTGACGTAAGCGTGACCCCGGAGTGCGCAGTCCATTCGATGATTCAGCGTGCCCAGGGCGAGCGGGTCTTCGCCAAGCAAGTGGGGCCCCAGCTCTGCAATCCCGGCCCTGGCACCCGCGGCATAGGCAGGCAGATAAAATGGTCCAAGGGGACAAACCTCGCCGTAACCGGTGATACCGGCGTCGGTCTCAATGGCCACCACGGTGCTGTCAAAGACATCAACGGATTTCCCCCCCGACCAACTATAGCGCCCCTCTTTCAGGGGCAGGTCAATTTGATACACGCTGATTCGAGTAATTTTCATCTTTACCTATCCTTTGGCTGGTATCGATCAGGGGGCGAGTGACGCCCAGATTGTCTTGAGCTCGCAGTACTGGTCGTAAGCCTGCTTGCCTTTGTCGCGACTACCGAATCCCGACTCGCCAAAGCCACCGAAAGGCGTGGCAATTGACCCCTCCGAGAAGCAATTGATCGATACGGTACCCGCTCGCAGTTTTCTTGCCACGCGGTGGGCGCGGCCAAAGTCTCGCGTATAGACAGAGGCGGCGAGGCCATACCGGGTCGCGTTGGCCAGCTGTATCGCCTCCTCCTCGTCCCGAAAGCGCAATGCCGCAAGCACAGGCCCGAAGATTTCCTCTCTGGCTATTCGCATCTCGGGTTGTACCGCGTCGAGGATGGTCGGTGCCACATAATAGCCATTTCCCGGATGGCTCGCGTCGGTGCCAGCCCTGAGGTTTGCGCCCGCGACTACTGCCTCCCGCACGAAATGCAGGACCTTGTCGCGGTGTTCGCTCTCTATCATCGGGCCGGTACGTGTTGCCGGGTCAAGAGGGTCGCCAGGTTGCCAGTCCTGAAGTCTCGCTGCGACCGCATCCAAAACCTGCTCTGCGATAGAATCCTGCAGCAGGAGTCGCGACCCGCAACTGCAGTTCTCGCCCATGTTCCAGAACGCGGCGTTGCATATTTCATCGATCAAACCCGGGATATCGATGCCGTCCTCAAAAACCACCTGCGGACTCTTACCGCCACATTCTAGACTGATCCGCTTCAAATTGGACTGTGCTGAATACTGGAGGAAAAGTCGCCCCACCTCGGTGGAGCCAGTGAATGCGACCATGTCAATATCCGGGTGGCGGCCGATGGCGGCACCAATCTCCTCACCCATCCCTGGCAGCACCTGGAAGACACCTGCAGGTACTCCGGCGCTGTGAGCAAGACCGGCGAGATACACTGCGCTCAGGGACGTCAGCTCGGAAGGTTTCAGGATGACACTGTTTCCCGCGGCAAGAGCGGGCGCCACTTTCCAGGCGGCCATCAACAGCGGGAAGTTCCAGGGGGTGACTGCTGCGACCACACCCACTGGTTCGCGCTCGATGAACGACAGGCGCTCGGGTGGGCAGGGTGCGGTTTCCCCGTAGATCTTGTCTGTGAGTTCGGCATACCAGCGGAAACATTCGATGGTTTCCGGCAGATCTGTGTTCACGCATTCCGCGACAGGTTTCCCAGCCTCAAGGCAGTCAAGCAGCGCAAGCGTGGGTAACTCGGACTCGATCAGGGAAGCCAGCCGCAGCAGAACCTCCTTCCTGCCGGTCGGTGAGCTGCGTGACCAGACGCCACTGTCGAAGCTGCGCCGTGCGGCGATAACAGCGCGATCCAGATCTTCTGTGCCGCAGCAGGTGACCGCGGCAAGTTGCTCGCCGGTCGCGGGGTTCTCCGTTGGCACGGTACGGCCAGAAGCCCCATGATGATAGTCGCCGTCAATGAATGCCCGGGACTCGAAAGAGAGGCCGGCCACTCGCTCCCGCATTTTTACCAGATCAGCATCGTTCATGCTCGACAGCTCCGTGATAAGTCATCACGCAGCTTAATGCGTGCCCCGCGCCAAAGATTGTGTCTCTAGGCACAATGCTGTTTCATTCCGACATCCCGAGCTCAGGTTGGGATCGGCAGGAATCGCTACGCCAGCAGCTCATGTGAAGCGCTGAAGGGTCAAGCCGCCCGTCTGGAAAATACGTCACGGTCCAGTTCGCCCTCGCTGACCGCAACCAGGACAGAGATAGCCGCGTCACCGGTGACATTGGTGGCGGTACGCATCATGTCGAGGACCCGGTCGATGCCCGCAATCAGGGCGATACCTTCCAGAGGCAAGCCAACCGAGACCAGGACAATGGACAGTGCCATGAGGCCTCCGGCCGGGATTGCGGCCGTCCCCACGGAGGCGAGCAGGGCTGTCGCGCCGATCGTCGCGTAGTCCATTACAGCCAGTTCGATGCCGTAGGTCTGAGCCAGGAAGACCGCTGCAACCGCCTGGTAGATCGCGGTGCCGTCCATGTTAATCGTGGTGCCGATAGGTAGCACGAATCCCGCGACCTCCTGCGACACACCGAGGTTTTCACGAGCGCAGGCCATGGTGACCGGCAAAGTGCCTGCGGCGGTGGTAGTGCTGAAGGCGATGATCTGCGCCTCAAGGATACCACGGAGGAATTGCATGGGATCGACACGCCCCAGGAGTACCAGCAGTCCTCCCAGTGAGAGGACGATATGCAAAATGCACGCGGCATAGACTGCCAGTATCAGCTTGCCCAGCGGCAGCAGTACACTGATGCCATATTCTGCGGTGGTTACGGCGATCAGGGCAAAAACACCGATCGGCGCGAGGGTGATGATCATGTCCGTCAGACGGAATATGACCGCAGACAGTGCCTCTACCAGACGGACTACCGGTGTGCCAGCGGATCCCACCGCGGTCAGGGCAATACCGAACAGGATCGAGAAGACGATGACCTGCAGCGTGTCTCCCGAGCTGAATGCGGCGAAAGGGTTCTCGGGTATCAGCCGGAGCAGCATCTCGGCAATCCCGGGGGCTGCGAAGTCTGAAGGCACCCCCGCGGTTTCATGTATCGCGACGCCCGCGCCGGGTTGCAGGACGGCCGCCGCGGCCAACCCGATGACAATGGCGATCGAGGTCGTCACCAGGTAGAGCCCGATGGTCCTCCTGCCCATCCTGCTCATCCGGCTGACGTCGCCGACGGAGCTGATCCCGCCCACGATAGAGACGAAGATCAGGGGTACCACCAGCATCTTGATGAGCGCGATAAACGCATCTCCCACCGGCTTGAGAAAGCTGGCATGCTCGCCGAGCAGCGGCCCCGCCAGCGCCCCCAGAATCAGGCCAAGGAGGACCCGCTGCCAGATGCTCATGCTGCGCAAAGTGTTGCTGGTGGTCGCCAACACGGCGGATATTCGGGCGCGGCTCTCACGGGTTCTCAGGAGCCCAGCAGCGTGCGGTAGCCATGCAAGGCCTGTGCACCTCCAGTATGGAGGAATACGATATTCTGGTCACGGGTGAAGCGGCCCTTATGGACAAGGTCAATGAGACCTGCCATCCCCTTGGCGGAGTAGACAGGGTCCAGCAGGATCCCCTCGAGGCGACTCATCAGGTGGATGGCCTCGATGCAGCCTTGCGTCGGCAGGCC
>NZ_JAVKCQ010000086.1:0-1612 GCF_040222615.1 Haliea sp. | reverse complement strand
CGCCGGGCGGGCCTTCTACCAGGATGGGCTTGCGCAGCTGGAAGGCGAGGAAAACCGCGGTTGCGATCTTCGGACTGCAGATGTAACCGAAGGACTCAAAGCCCTGCTCGATGACCTCGATGGAGGCCAGCTGTGGAAAGTCCTGGGTGTGCACGTGGATACCTCGTGGAGCCAGCTAGCCGCCGGTCATGTTCATGAAGCGCAGGATTTCAGGTTCCTCGCCGTGGGTGAAATGGTGCTTCTCCGGCTTCAACGCCATGGCCGCGACGATAGCGCTCTCCAGGTCGGCCCGGCTGGAACCGGGGGCACGCAGTATCGGCCGCAGATCCGCCGAATGCTCGTTGCCCAGGCAGAGCAACAGGCGCCCCTCGACAGTAAGGCGCACCCGATTGCAGAGATGGCAGAAGTTGTTGCTGTGCGGTGAGATAAAGCCGACTCGGCTGCGGCTGTCGCGCATGCTGAAGTAGCGTGCGGGGCCGGCGCTGCCTGCCGGGTCCCCCTGCGGCTGCAGCGGATAGCGGCTGCCGATAAGCTGTTCCAGCTCTGCGCTGCTGCAGAAACTGAGTTTCCGGCTGTGTTCATCGATACGCCCCAGCGGCATTTCCTCGATAAAGGCAATGTCTATCCCGCGCTGGCGGGCGAACTCCACCAGGTCCAGCACTTCATCGTCATTGCGCCCACGGAGGATCACGGCATTGAGTTTAATCCGCTCGAAACCCGCGGCGACAGCCGCATCCACCCCGGCGATAACCCGGTCCAGGTCGCCGAACCGGGTCAACTCGCGGAAACGGTCGGGCCGGAGGCTGTCGAGGCTGATATTGATCCGGCTGACGCCAGCGGCGTGCAGCGGTACAGCGAGTTCAGCCAGCCGCGAACCGTTGGTGGTCAGCGCCAGCACTTCCAGGCCGGGCAGCTGGCCGAGGCGCTGCACGAGCGACAGGATGTTGTTGCGGATCAGCGGTTCGCCGCCGGTGAGGCGGATCTTGCGCACCCCCAGCCCGGTCGCGGCCTCGGCAACGCGGTACAGTTCCTCCAGTGTCAGCACCTGGGGTTTGGGCACGAACTGCATGTCCTCCGCCATGCAGTACACACAGCGGAAGTCGCAGCGGTCGGTGACCGACAGGCGCAGATAGCTGATCCGGCGCTGGAACGGGTCGACCAGGGTGGCGGGGAAGTCGTGGGCCATCGCGGCAGTGTACTGCCTGTGGGCGCTGGGCTCTAGTGCCGCCTCGCGGCCGCTGCGGTGTTCGGTGGAAGCTTCGTTTCCCTGGCGGCCTGACGGCCGCTGCGTCGCTCCCGGTCGGGAATAGCCATTTTCTCCACTGCGGGCGCATGCGGCGCGCGTTCCCTTGGTGATCTTGCGCTGGCGTCTGGCCGCGCACGCTGCGAGCGGGTGCCGCATCCGGCATGGCTGGGGCAGGGTCGGGATGGCCTGTTCCCACTTGCAGGGCTGCGGACTGGCAGCCACCAAGCCGGAAAGGTGGTCGCACCGACGCCCTCCGAGTCCGAAAAAGGCCATTCCCGCCCGGGATCAACGCGGGTGGGAGGTTCTGGCGAAGGGACTTTGTTACTGGTGAGGACGGCTGCTGGTACGAGATTCTGGCTCCCAAGC
>NZ_JAVKCQ010000085.1:0-13892 GCF_040222615.1 Haliea sp. | reverse complement strand
TGGTGGCGGTCCTGCCAGTGCTCGCTGCCTGCACGGATGGCTCAGATCGCCAGTTCACCTTGGCGCCTCCACCTGCAGAGGTGGAGCCGGAGGCAATGCCGTTCCAGGAGTTACTGGACCAGGGCATCG
Organism: Haliea sp.; assembly: GCF_040222615.1. Lineage (GTDB taxonomy): Bacteria > Pseudomonadota > Gammaproteobacteria > Pseudomonadales > Halieaceae > Haliea. Next base: position 13,763 of record NZ_JAVKCQ010000085.1, on the reverse strand, counting down.
GCCGCTATCTCGGGCAGTACACACCCATGTTGTCGGAACAAAACGGCGACGTGGTCAATCACAGTTTTGGCGCCGGCGACGGGCCGCTGTGCCTGACCGGTGGCGAGTACACCATGGCGACCCGCGACACTGGCTCCGAAGACCTGGTAATTTTCCTCCAGGGCGGGGGTGCCTGCTGGTCGGATCTGTGTCTCTCTACCGAAGAGGCAGCGCCCGGTATTCCCCCCCTGGGGGTGCTCGACCCTGCCCGCGCGAATAACCCTCTGTCCGGCATGAGCATGGTCTATATGCCCTACTGTGACGGCTCGCTGCATGCGGGAGACCAGGACGTCGATACCGATGATGACGGCACTGCGGACCGTTTCCACCGCGGCCTGCACAATCTGTCGGCATCGCTTGATGTGGCAGTGAGCACCTTTCCCTCTCCCCGGCGGATCGTCCTGACTGGTGTCAGCGCCGGTGGCTTTGGTACTACCTACGCGCTGCCGCTGGTTCGCAGCCTCTACCCGGATGTCCCCATCGATTTGATCAACGACTCCGGCCTCGGCCTCGGCCGCATCGATCAGCCTGAATTTATCACCCGCCTGCTGACTGAGTGGAATGCCTCGGCCTTCTACCCCGAGAGCTGTGATACCTGCATTGGCGATGACGGACATATCACCGACTATCACAAGTACCAGTTGGAAGAGGACGCCAACCTCCGGCTGGGGATGATGAGCTATACCCGGGACACGGTCATTGCGGTGACCTTCGTGCAGGTGGGCGGCGAGGCGTTCGAGACGGCGTTGTTGGCGGAACTCGATGATCTTGAAACGGCCTATCCCGAGCGGGTCAAGACCTTTGTCGCGGAAGGCGCCAGCCACACTTTCCTTATCGGCAATCTGGAGCAGACCGCCGGCGGTGTTACCGTCGCTGATTGGGTGAGTTCAATGCTGGCGGGAGAAGGGTGGGACACTACCCGGGACTGAAGCGAGAGAGTCGGGGCCAACGATCCGCCGGCCCCGACCCGTCACGCAGCTACCTCACTCAGGGATCGCACTCGGGAGGCCGCGGCGAGAAGTCACACTCGTCTACCGGCGGGGAGGAACTGCAGGCGAAGGTCCGGGTGAACGGGCCGGAATCCCCCGCCGGGTTCAGGGTGATATTGATGCTGCCATCACCGCCATCGCCTCCCGTTTGCAGCAGGAAGCCGAAGGCACCGGGGGCGCCGCTGACCGGTACGGTCACTTCCCCTGTCGGGATCTCAACGGTGCACTCACCAATGGCATCCACGCTGATGGTGGAACCCGCGGGCGGCCGGTTGTTGAATATATCCGAGACATAGACGGTAAACACGTCTGTCTCATTGGCCCGGGTGGCAATGCCGCGGGTGCGGTTGTTCACCAGGATCATGGACCATGCCGGATCAGCGGATAGCGTCAGTACGGTCTGGTCGCGAACGTTGACCAGCTGGCGGCTACACCAGACACCATCGCCCTCCAGCGGGCACAGCAGGCCGTTGTAGACTGCGGCACCCTCGTTGGTGAAGGCGTTGACATCATTGAAATTGAAGCGGCGGTCATTGTTGAAGTCGATAAACGTCTCCTCGAAGCCGGAGATGCAGGCCAGGCTGTCCGGGTCGTCCTCGCAATCCGTCACCGGGTTGAACCGGCCGTCTTCGTTGTGATCAATGAACGCTTCGGTCAGGTTGGTGAACAGCGCCCGCTCATCCTGGTCCATGATGCCGTTGCCATTGCGGTCGATAAAGGGTTCCTCGCCGACCGCGTAGACCAGAACAGTCGAGCGGCCGCCGCGCACCGGGCCGAGGTCATCGGGGCAGGGGAAACCACCATTGACGCCGTTTGGCCTGCCGTTGTGGCTGGGGCAGCTGCCATAGGTTTCCGGGTCATCTATACGGACAATCCGGTCCGCAGCCTCGAACCCCGGTGTCCTGGGCTGACCGCTGGTCCAGAGTACGCTGCAGGAGCCGGTTTGCGGCGTGCCGGTCAGGCGTTGACCATTGGAGACTCCGGTGGAGCAGGACGGGTCAATCGTGCCGTATTCGGTGGTAAACGTGGCGGCAGTGCCGTCCGGTACCGGGTTGTTGAACTTGTCGGCCATCCTGACCGTCAGGGTTTTCTCAACACCGTCCACGGTGAAACCCTGCTCGACAACGAAGCCGCCTTCGACCGACAGGCTGATGGAGTTTTGGTCGGGCAGGCCGGTGCTGACGACCAGTACGTCGGAAACTGTCGACAGGGTCTGGCCATCGACTTCGATGCTGGCGATGACGCGGACCGGGGTGGGGATGTTGCCGGAGAAGACGATAACACTCGCTTCCCCATCCGCATTGCTGACGCCGGAAGACGGCGACAGCTGCAGTCCGCCGATATCCGTGGTAAGGGCGAAGTTCACCCGCACGCCACCGAGGGGGTTGTTGTTGCTGTCGATCACCCTGAACACCACGGTGGAAGATTCCTGGCGGCCGGGGCCACCACCGGTGCCCTTTAGGACGATGGTTTCGGGTGTCGCGCTGACGAAGCCGAGGCTGCGCGCAGCGGGGGTGGCGATGCTCACCACGCCAAGGGCCTGGCCAGAGCCACCCTGCAAGCTGGCCGTCAGGCTGTCCTCGCCACTGCAACCAACCGACGTGTAGGTGACGTTGATCTGGCCGGTGCTGGTGGTGATGGGGCTTGGTGGGTCCAGCTCGGCCTTGCCGGTGACAAGGCATTCGCTGCTGATTGCGATACTCTCTTCCGAGTCCACGCGCAGGCCGTCTTCGTCCACTATCGCGACCAGCAGCTGGGCGGACCCATTTGCAACCAGTTCCGAAGCGGGCTCAATGCCTATTTCGTTGGCGAAGAATGAACCGTCCTGGAAGTAGCCCAGGCGCAGGGGAGCAGGTACCACCTGGAAGGTGATTGTTGCCGTGACGGTGCCCGCTGGTGCATCTGCGCTCACGGTAATGGTACCGGCGCCGAGCGTGCCATCGGCCTGGAGTTGCAGTGTCGCCACCCCTTCGCTGTTGGTCAGTGCGGTGCCTGTATCCGGTGCAAATACGCCCAGGGTCGAGGATGCCGACACCACTGCGTCCGGGATCGGGGTGCCGCTGGCGCGGGTCCGGTTGACCTTCACCTGCAGGGTCGCCGGGGAAGTCGACGTCACCGTGCTGGTGGTGTTGCCGCTTGCATCCAGCAGCGCCAGCGTCAGGAACCAGGTAACATCATCGTCGCCAGGTTCCGGCAGAAAGCTGCCTCCGCCTCCACCACCACCGCCGCCGCAAGCAAACAGGGCCATAGACAGTGCGATTGCGACTGCGAATCGGCTGGTGAGAGTGGCAAACCGAGTATTCATTGTCTTCCCCTTGTGCCCGCTGTAGTGGAGAACGTCTTATTCTGCTACCGGACCTGTTCCCGGCAGACGCCAGCTGAACAAATCAAATCCCGCACAGGTTAGCACGGTTGCGCAAGCAAAACTCCATAAATAACATGATGATAGACACTTTTTGTGATATTTTGCACAAACAATGGAGGGTTCTGTCCCCGACCGTGGCTACGGCCTCTGTTCTCGCCCACCCAATATTCCAAGAGCGACCCGCTTTGGCAAGCACTTTCCTTGGAAAAAGGCGTGAAACCGCGGACTTCAGAGCCAGCCAGCCACCCCCAGCAGTTTCACCAGGCCGAGGCCGACTGCCACGGTGACCACAAGGACCCCCAGCAGGTTCGCGACCGGGCCGTTGGTCTGTTGCCCCAGCAGCGTCCGGCTGTTCATCACCAGCAACAGGAATACTGCGACCACCGGCAGGAGCAGGCCGTTGGCCATCTGTGCGAACAGGATTGCGGTCAGTGGCCTGGTACCCATGGCGGCGAACAGGGTGCCGGTAACAAGGACGGTCATCCAGACCAGGCGGAAGCCCGGGGCAGAGAGGTTGTTGCGCCAGCCCAGGGCGCCGCAGACGGCGTAGGCGGCAGCGAGCGGGGCAGTAATGGCACTGGTGAAGCCTCCCGCAAACAGGCCGGCAGCGAACACGTAGCCGGCCGCCGGTCCCAGCAGAGGCTCCAGTTGCCGCGCCAGGGAGCCGCTTTCAAACGCCAGTCCGGTGCTGAAGAAGGCCGCCGCGGCGGTACTCATGATGGCCAGCGTTATCAGTCCACCCAGCCCTATGGCCAGACCGCTGTCCAGCCGAGACTCGCGGATGGCTTGATCAACGGGTACCGTGGCCGGCCATTTCTCGCGTACCGCATTGGCGTGCAGGAACAGGTTGTAGGGGACGACCGTGGTGCCGACCAGAGCGATGACGACCATCACCGAGCCCGTGGGCAAGCTGGGGCGCAGGAGACCCGGCAGCAGTTGGTCGGCGGCGGGAGCCACCACGATGGCGGTCAACAGGAACACAATGCTCATGGTGAGGACCAGCAGGATCAGCGTACCCTCCAACAGCCGATAGCGGCCACTGGCCAACAGCAGGCCGGCGCTGCCCCCGATTACCAGCGCCCAGACGCCGTCTCCGGGATTGGCAACATTGTTCAGAGCGAGGGCGGCTCCCGCAATATTTCCGGCCTCATAGGCGGCGTTGCCGAAGCCTACGGCCGCCACGATCAGCAACACTGCCAGCCTCCCAAACAGGGGGCTGTGGAAGTGGCCGCGCATGGCCTCGGCGAGGCCTTCGCGGGTGACGAGCCCCAGCCGCGCGCTCATTTCCTGCAGCACCAGGGTCGCCGCGACGGAGAACAGCAGGGCCCAGAGCAGGGCAAAGCCAAAATGGGCGCCGGCGCTGCTGGCGGTGGTGATGGTGCCGGGGCCGATGAAAGCGGCCGTGACCAGGAGGCCCGGACCGAACCGGGAACGACGTGCGGAGCCAGAGCTGTTCATGGGAGAAGGGCCATTGCCGAACCGAAGCAGTGATAGTAGCAGTACCGGGCTAGGTTGTGACCCGGGCCTGCTGCTACCATGCCGTACGATGAACGCAACACCCGCCCCTGCGCCCGCCCTGTGTGTGTCTGTGGTCCTGTACCGCAGCGATCTTGCGCGCCTGGCGGAAACCCTGGGCACGCTGCTGCGCGCGGTGGATGAAGCCCGCGCAGCAGGGGTTGTCGGAGCCGTGACCCTGGTTGTCGTCGACAACTCCGTTTGCGTCGAGTATCACCGCGAACTTCGGGAGCAGCTGGCGCGACAGCCCTGGGCGGAGGCCGGGATACACTGCGAAGTGCTGGCGATGCCGTTCAACAGTGGCTACGGAGCCGGTCACAACGCAGGCCTCAGGCCTCACACTGGCGATGTGTTCCTGGTACTCAATCCCGATGTGGCGATGGCAGACGACGCCCTGCGCGTGGGGCTGCAGTATCTGGGTGACCATCCACAGGTGGTGCTGGTGTGCCCCCGCGGCGAGGCCGGCGATGGCAGCCCGGCCTACCTCAGCAAGCGCTTGCCCAGCGTCCTGGTGCTGGCCCTGCGGGCCTTCGCGCCCAGCTGGTTGCAACGGCGGTTTGCCCGGCGCCTGGCCGACTATGAGATGCATGAGCTGTATGTGGCCAACCGGCCATCGCCAGTGCCCCTGGCCAGCGGCTGTTTCATGCTGGTTCGCGCCACCGCACTGACCGCAGCAGAGGGGTTTGATGAGCGCTATTTTCTTTATTTCGAGGACTTCGACCTGTCCTTGCGTCTGGCCCCGCAGGGAGTGGTCGTCTGTCTCCCGAGCATGAAGGTGCGCCACTATGGCGGCGGCAGTGCGGGCAAGGGCTGGCGCCATCGCTGGTGGTTCCTGCGGTCGGGGGTGCGTTTTTTCAACGCGCACGGCTGGCGTTGGCTCTAGCGCCTTCCCGGGCAGGCTCCGGCATGGTCCCGCTGCGGAAAGCTGGTAGACTTGCCGCTGAGCCTGCCCCGGAGCTGTAATGTCGACCGTTCGCGAACTCCACAAACTTGCTTGCCTGGATGCCCTGGGGCTGCAGCTGCTGGTGGCGCGAAAGCCCCTGCCCGGCGCGGCGCCCAGCGTACCCGGGGCGAGGATGACCCGGGCCACAGTGGTCCCGGACCCCAGGCCGCCCGCCACCCCCCAGCCTGCCGGCGGACCCGGCGCCGGCCCGATCGGGCGCGCACCCGCCATGGCGGTGCCCCGGTTGGATGCCGGGGGCGAGTCGCCCGTACCTGCGGTGACCAGCCGGGCACAGGTGGCGGATGCGGCGGCTGCGCCGGCCACTACGCCGGTGTTGCACATGGCGGCGGTGGTGGCCGGAGGCTGCCTGTGGCTGGACCCGCTCCCCGGCTCCGAGCCGGCGCCGGATCGGCTGCAGCTTATCCGGGCCATGGCGTTTGCCCTGGTGCGCAGGCAGGAGACTCCACAGCTGACGCGTTTTGACTGGCCCGTGCACAGCAATCGCCAGCTGGACCTCAGTGCCAGCGCAGCCGCGGCCGCCCTGACCGGTTTTGTCCTGCGCCAGGTTCAGGATCGTGAGTGCCGGGCGCTGGTGTTGCTGGGGCCCGATGCGGGGGAGCACCTGCTGCAGCCGGAACTGGATGGAGTCCCCATTGTGCTCTTGCCCGCTACCATGGAATTGCTCGCCAAGCCGCAGTCCAAGCGTGACGCCTGGCGGGCACTCGCCGCCCTGGGCCGGTAGCTGTGGCTGCTATCCGGCCCGGTGCGCCGGCCGATGCTGCACAGATGGCGCGACTGGATGCGGCGTCTTCCCCCTGGCCCTGGTCCGAAGCACAGTATCTCCGCAGCTGCACACCTGTGGCCGACAATCGCGAGCGGGCCCTGCTGCTGGAAGCTGAAGGCAAACTGCAGGGCCTGGTAGTCTTTGCCCGGGAGTTCGACGACGGCAGCATTTACAATATTGTGGTCGCCGCCGCCACCCGGCGTCGCGGCTATGGGCTGCTGCTGCTGCAAGCGGCCGTCGATGCGCTGGTGGCAACCGGCGCCCGCCGCTGCCTGCTGGAGGTGCGCAAGTCGAACACGGCTGCCCGCCGCCTGTATGCAGCCTTCGGGTTTGAGGTCGACGGTTTGCGGCGCAACTATTATCCCCTGCCAGCGGGCCGGGAGGATGCCATCCTGATGTCCCTGGATTTGTGAGGAAGCTATGAACGTGCTGGAAACCGAGTGGTGGTCGATGGCGCTGGCGCCTGAGTGGTGGGCCGATGTCGCAGAGGACGGCACGGTCCTGGTGGGCGATGAAGACGATGTCGGCTGCCTAGAGATCACTACCCTGCACAAGGAGCAAGGCGCCTTCGACAGCCGGGAGCTGCTGCGTATTGCAGAGGCAGAATCGTCGGCACCGCAGCGCTGGCAGAAGGCAACTTGCGGGGACTTCAGCGGCTGGCAGGCGGCGTTCACCGAAGAGGGCGCCGCCGTGCGGGAGTGGTACCTGGCCGCGGGGTCGCTGCTGCTGTTTGTCAGCTACAGCTGCGACCTGGATAACCGGGGTATGGATGATGCGGCGGTGGACGCCCTGCTCGACACCCTGGTGGCCGTGGACGCCGGCCCGACCTGAGCTTTGTCCCGGTCAGGTGATGGTGCCGGTGACCCTGACCCGCTTGGCGCCCTTGACCGGCTCGCTTTTGAGCGCATCCTGACGCCGCTTGATCTGCCGGTCCACGAGGTTTTTGCCGGCGATCAGCAGCCCGGTAAAGATAAACGCTCCCGGCGGCAGGATGGCGAGCAGGAAGGGCTGGTAGTCGGCTACCAGTACCAACTCCCAGCTGGCGGCCGTGGGCCCCAGCAGAAGCTCCATGTCGGCGAACAGCGCCCCGGTGCCCAGCAATTCGCGCAGGCCACCCAGTAGCACCAGCACTACCCCGAAACCCAGGCCCATGAGCAAGCCATCATAGAGCGCGGGCCCGATAGAATGCTTGCTGGCAAAGGCATCGGCCCGGCCGAGGATGGTGCAGTTGGTGGTAATGAGGGGCAGGAAAATCCCCAGGATCTGGTACAGCTCGAAGGCGAAGGCCTGCATCAATAGCTCCGCACAGGTGACAGCGGAGGCGATAATCATGACAAATACGGGCAGGCGAATCGCGTCGGAGACCACATTGCGGATCAGCGATACCGCGGTATTGGAGCAAACCAGCACCAGCGTGGTGGCCGCCGCGAGGCCCAGGGCGTTGACAACGCTGCCGGTCACGGCCAGCAGCGGACAAAGCCCCAGCAACTGCACCAGCGCCGGGTTGTTCTTCCACAGCCCATTGAGAGTCAGTTCGCGATAACTCGGTGTGCTCATGGCGTTTCTCCTGCAGCTGCCGGGCTGGCGAACAAGCTGCCCCGTTCGCTCTCGACATACTGCAATGCCCGCAAGACTGCCGCAACCACGGCCCGCGGGGTAATGGTGGCGCCGGTGAACTGGTCGAAAACGCCGTCGTCCTTGCGCACAGCCCAGCGGGCGGGCAGCGGATCGGTGAGCGAGCGGCCGTCAAAGTCCAGCAGCCAGTCCGATTTCTTCAGGTCCACCTTGTCGCCCAGGCCCGGGGTCTCCCGGTGGCTGAGTACCCGTACGCCGGCGATACTGCCGTCGGCATTTACCCCCACGATGAGCTCGATATCGCCACTGTAGCCATCGCGGGCCACAACCGGCACGATCACAGCCACCGGTTCTCCCCCCTGCCGCGCGATATACAGCGGTCGGTCTTCACGCAGGCCCAGCCCGTGACTGCCCGCCGCCAGCAAGCGGGTGTCGTCGAGCATGCTGTTGTCGTGTCGCTGCCGGGGAACGATCTCCAGCAGTGCTCGCTCCTCTGCCTTGCGTCGCTCTGTCGCGATGGTGTCTCCGGTCAGCAGCCAGGTGCCGGCGATCAGGAATGCGGTGAGCAGGGCGAACAGCGCCAGCAGAGCGCTGTTGCGGGTGATGGAACCCAGGATGCGCATCAGGGCTGCCCTCCACTCTTGCGGTGGCCGTAGCTGCGGGGCTGGGTGTAGTGGTCGATGAAGGGAGCGGCAAAATTGGCAATCAGCACCGCGAAGGCCACCGCATCGGGGTAGTTGCCCCAGGCCCGGATCAGGTAGACCAGCACGCCGATCAGGGCGCCGAACACCAGGCGTCCGCGCACGGAGACTGCCGAGGACACCGGGTCTGTGATGATGAAGAAGGCGCCGAACATGGTGGCACCGCTGAGCAAGTGAAACAGCGGCGAGCCGCCGCTGGCAGAGCTGCCACCATCGTGGAACAGGGCGGCCATCAGGGCCAGCGCGCCGAGCATGGCGAGCGGGGCGTGCCAGCTGAAGATACGCCGGTAGAGCAGCCAGGCCCCGCCGGCCAGAAACGCCAGGTTGGCCCACTCCCAGCCGATGCCGGCCCAGCGCCCGAACTGTGCCGTCTGCTGCCAGAGATCCTCCAGCAGCAGACTGTCGTTCTGGCGCAGAACATCCAGCGGCGTTGCCATGGTCACGCTATCGTAGCTCGCGGGCAGGAAGCAGGCCTGCAGGGCCTGCCACAGGCCTGGCACTTCCGCCAGTCCACGCGGTGGTGCCCAGGCGGTCATCTGCATGGGGAAGGAAATCAGCAGGACCACATAGCCGACCATGGCGGGATTGAAGGGGTTGTAGCCCAGGCCGCCGTAGAGGTGTTTGGCCATCAGTACGGCGGCGGCGATACCGACGGTGATCAGCCACCAGGGTGCGTAGGGCGGCAGGGCAATGCCCAGCAGCACCGAGGTGACCAGTACACTGTAGTCCTTCAGGTAAAACCCCGGGGAGTGACCGCGCAGGGCGAGTGCCAGTGTCTCGCAGGCGACCCCCACGAGGCAGGCCCAGAGCACGTTCACCAGGGTACCGAAGCCAAAGAAATAGGTCAGCACCCCGATCCCGGGCAGGGTGGCCAGCAACACCTGGCGCATTACCGAGCCGGTGCTGGTGGTGCCGTGGGCGTGGGGGGAGCTGATCCTGATCAGCGTCATCAGCGGGTCTCGCTCTCAGTCGCGCCGGCCGTCTCGGCTTCCGCTGCGGCGAGCTTGCCGCGCAGGCGCGCAACGGAGGCCTCCAGGGCGGTGATGATCTTGGCGTCCTCGCCCGCTTCCAGCCCCTGGGCCAGGCGCTGCTCCGACTTGGCCAGTTTCTGCCGCAACGTCTCCAGAGGCGCTGCCCCGGAGGCCGGGGACGCTGGCTCGCCGCCGGCTTGCTGGGCGGCTTTCTTCGCTTTGGCGCGTTCGATCGCCGCCTGGATTGGGTCCTCGCCACCTCCTGCCGCGGCCAGCTGTGCCCGCTTTTCTGCCGCCTGCTTGCGTGCCGCCCGTTTGGCCTCGCGCTCTTCCTCTTCGCGCGCGATCCTGGTCTGGCGGGCCTCGAAACGCAGCCGGGCCTGTTCGGCCCGCTCGTGATCGCGGCGCAGCTGCAGAATTTCCGCTTTCGACGCGCGGTAGTATTGCACCAGCGGGATATGGCTGGGGCAGACCCAGGAGCAGGCGCCGCATTCGATACAGTCGAACAGGTTGTGTTGTTCCAGCTTGTCGAATTCCTTGCCCTGGGCAAACCAGAACAGCTGCTGTGGCAGCAGGCTGGCGGGACAGGCCTGGGCGCAGAGCCCGCAGCGGATGCAGGATTGGGCGGGCGGCGGGGCCGGCAGCTCGGAGACACTGGGCGCGAGCAGGCAATTGCTGGTCTTTACCACGGGTACCCGGGTGCTGGCGAGAGTGAAGCCCATCATGGGGCCGCCCATGACCAGGCGCTCGCAGCGCCCGGGCTGGAACCCGGCGAGGTCCAGCAGATATTCCATGGGAGTGCCCAGCAGGACCTCGAAATTCTGCGGCCCGGCCACCGCTTCCCCGGTCACTGTGGTGATCCGCGAGAGCAGCGGTCGCCCGCGCAGAATGGCATCGCTGATCGCCACCGCCGTACCGACGTTCTGGCAGACAATGCCGATATCTGCAGGCAGGCCGCCGCTGGGCACCTGCTTGCCGGTAAGGGTCTCGATAAGCTGCTTTTCGCCGCCGGAGGGGTATTTGGTGGGAAACGTCACCACCTCTACACCTGTGCCGGCAGCGGCCGTCTCCAGGGCGGCGATGGCCGCTGGCTTGTTGTCCTCGACTCCGAGCAGTACGTCCTCTGGCCGCAGAATGTGGCGCAGGATCGCGATCCCCTCGAGAATCTCCGTCGCGCGCTCCTGCATCAGGATGTCATCGGCAGTGATATAGGGCTCGCATTCGGTGCCATTGATTATCAGGGTCCTGATCGATGCCCCTGGCTTGCCCGCCAGCTTGACCGCCGCCGGGAACCCGGCTCCGCCCATGCCGGCGATGCCGGCGTTGCGAATCAGCTCCAGCAGCTCCGTGGCCTCGCAGTCGCGGAAGTCCGCCACCCCACGATGTTCGATCCACTCATCGCGCCCATCGCAGTCGATGACAATGCAGGGTGCGCTGAGGCCGGACGGATGCGGTACGGGCCGATCCTCTATGGCCGCGACGGTCCCGCTGCTGGGTGCATGCAGCGGCACGCTCACATAGCCGCTGGCCTCGGCGATCATCTGGCCTTTGCGTACCCGCTCACCCACCTGGACCAGCGGTCGCGACGGCGCACCGATGTGCTGGGACAGAGGCAGGGTTAGTTGCGGCGGGATGCCCGCGCTACGGATTCGGCTGCGCAGGGACTGGTGTTTGTTTTCGGCGGGGTGGATCCCGCCGTGGAAACCGTAGACTCGCCTCATGCCGCACGCTCGGCGGGTTCGCTGTCGGTCGCGATGATGTCGAGGTTGCGGCTGGCCGGCTCCGGCAGGCGCCAGTGCCAGGCCTGCAGGCCGGCCGCCAGAGGAATCATGTCTATGCAGTCCACCGGGCAGGGTTCCACGCAGAGGTCGCAACCGGTGCATTCGCTGACAATGACCGTGTGCATCTGCTTGGCGGCGCCGAGGATGGCGTCCACCGGGCAGGCCTGGATGCACTTGGTGCAGCCTATGCACTCGTCCTCGCGGATGAAGGCGACGGACTTGACCTTTTCCTCGCCGTGCTCGGCGTCCAGCGGCGGCGCTTCCACATCCAGCAGGTCCGCGAGGGCCTGGATACCGGCTTCCCCTCCCGGGGGGCATTTGTTAATGGCCTCGCCATTGGCAATGGCCTCGGCATAGGGGCGGCAGCCGGGGTAGCCGCACTGGCCGCACTGGGTTTGCGGCAGTACGGCGTTGATCTGGTCCACGATCGGATTGCCCTCGGTGCGGAAGCGCACGGCGGCAAATCCCAGCAGCGCGCCGAACGGCGCACCCAGTCCCACCAGCGCGACCAGCGCGGCAAGCAGGGGATGTTGCGCTATCAGCTCCACCATCGCCCTACACCAGCCCCGCAAAGCCCATGAAGGCCAGCGACATCAGGCCCGCGGTCACCATGCCGATGGCGGCGCCGCGGAACGGTTCCGGGACATCGGCGACGGCGAGCCGCTCGCGCATGGCCGCAAACAGGACCAGGACCAGGGAGAACCCGAGGGCCGCGCCAAAGCCGTAGAACAGTGCCTGCAGAAAACTGTGGTCGCGGTTGATATTGAGCAGGGCCACGCCCAGTACGGCGCAGTTGGTGGTGATCAACGGCAGGTAGACCCCGAGCACGCGGTACAGCAGCGGGCTGCTCTTGCGCACGACCATCTCGGTGAACTGCACCACCACTGCGATTACCAGGATGAAAGAGATGGTGCGCAGGTACTCAAGGCCCAGCGGCTCCAGCAGCAGGTAGTAGGTCAGGTGGCTGCAGGCGGAGGCCAGGGTGAGGACAAACGTGGTAGCCATGGACATGCCCATGGCGGTTTCCAGCTTGTTGGAGACGCCCATGAACGGGCACAGTCCCAGGAACTGTACGAGAACGAAGTTGTTGACCAGGATAGCCCCGATCAACAGGATGGAATAGTCAGCCAGCACGGTGTCATTGTCAGGGAGTCTGCCAGGTTTCTCGCAATGGTAAGTAGTTATCTCCCGGGAAACAATCGCCTGTGGGGGATAAGCTTATAATCATTAGTCCGCCGGGGTCAGGCGAGCCCGGTTTTGGCCTGTTCCGCACTGGCGCCCAGCATCGATTCCACGGCGGCCGGGTCTACCCGGGTCAGCAGTGGCTGGAACGGTGCCAGTTCGTGTCCGAGCAGCGGTCCGTCCAGGGCCGTCCAGTCCAGGGAGCACAGCAGAAACGCCTCGGAGCGCTCTGCCATGGCCGGCAGTACGGGTTTCAGGTAGGTCATGAGGACCCGGAACAGATTGATCCCCATGCTGCAAACCGCGTGGACTTCCTGCTCGCGGCCTGCCTCCTTGGCCAGAACCCAGGGCTTTTGCTCGTCGATGTACTGGTTGGCGCGGTCCGCCAGGGCAACGATGGCGCGTATGGCCTTGCTGAACTCCCGCTGCTCGTAGGCGCTGGCAATGGCCTCGCCCTGGTCGAGGAAGGCCTGCAGCAGGGCGGGTTCCGCGCAGCTGCCGGCGGTGGTGTTGTCAAAGCCCTTGCGCAGGAAGCCGGCACAGCGGCTGGCAATGTTGACGATCTTGCCGACCACATCGGCGTTGACCCGCTGCACGAAGTCCTCCAGGTTGAGGTCGATGTCATCGACGGCGGCGCTGAGCTTGGCGGCGAAGTAGTAGCGCAGGTACTCGGCGTCCAGGTGCTCCAGATAGGTACCGGCCTTGATGAAGGTGCCCCGACTCTTGGACATCTTGGTGCCGTTGACAGTGAGAAAGCCGTGGGCGTAGATGGCGGTGGGTGTGCGCAGGCCCGCAGAGTGCAGCATCGCGGGCCAGAACAGGCCGTGGAAGTTGATGATGTCCTTGCCGATGAAGTGGTACAGCTCGGCGTTGGCGTCCGCCTGCCAGTAGCTGTCGAAGTCGCAGCCGGTGCGCTGG
>NZ_JAVKCQ010000084.1:0-13427 GCF_040222615.1 Haliea sp. | reverse complement strand
AGTGGGGCTACTCGGCTCGGGTCTGTGATCTGCTGCAGAGACTGCAGCAATGGTGAGCGCCGACCCGCAAGAGACCGGGCAGCGGTCTGATTACAGCCAGCTGCGCAGCAACGTCAGCTCCCTCGGCCATCTGCTGGGGGAGATTATCGCGGCGGCCAACGGCGACGACTTCCTGGCCCTGGTGGAGAAGATCCGGCGTCTGTCCAAGTCCGCCCGCGTCGGCGCCGAAGGCAACTCCCACGACGAGCTGCTGGCGGTGTTGCGCAACCTCGACAACGAGCAGCTGGTGCCGGTGGCCCGCGCCTTCAGCCAGTTTCTCAATCTGGCCAATATCGCCGATCAGCATCACACCGTCTCGCGGCAGATGGACCCGCTGTTCTCGGCCTCGCGCAACCTGACCGGCAATTTCAATGCCCTGCTGGAGGAGGGGGTAGCCGCCGAGGCTATCGTGGCCGCGGTCAACCAGCTCAGTATTGACCTGGTGCTGACTGCACACCCCACCGAGATCATGCGCCGCACCCTGATTCACAAGCACACCGAGATAGGCCGCTGTCTGTCCCAGCTGGAGCTGTCGGGGCTCACTCCCCGGGAGCAGGAGCAGCTGCAGGCCAGGCTGCGCGAACTTGTCACCCAGATCTGGTACGGCGACGATTTTCGCACTGAGCGCCCCTCCCCGGTGGATGAGGCCAAGTGGGGGTTCGCGGTGGTCGAGGACTCACTCTGGCGCGCTGTGCCGGAGTTCCTGCGGCGCCTCGACACTGCGCTGTTCGAGTGCTGTGGTGCCAGGCTGCCACTGGAGGCGGCGCCGGTGAGTTTTGGTTCCTGGATGGGCAGCGATCGCGACGGCAATCCCAACGTCACCGCCGCGGTGACGGAAGAGGTCCTCTGGCTCAGTCGGTGGCAGGCGACCGAGCTTTACCTGCAGGATGTGACGCGCCTGGTCGAAGAGCTGTCCATGACCGTCTGCAATGAGGCCCTGGCAGGGGCTGCCGCCGGATCGCATGAACCTTACCGGACGGTCTTGCGACAGCTGCGCGATCGTCTGAAGGGCGATCTGGAAGCCATTGAGCTGGCCCTGAAGGCCGGCGAACGGCCCTCGGGGACCCGGACCAGCCCCTTGCCGGAGGGGCCGCTGCTGTCCCGGGCGGATCTTTGGCAGCCTCTGGAGCTGTGCTACCAGTCCCTCAGGGATTGCGGCATGGCGGCCATCGCGGACGGGGCCCTGCTCGACCTGCTGCGCCGGGTACGCTGCTTCGGTGTTCATCTGGTGCGGCACGACGTGCGCCAGGACAGTGCTCGCCACACCGAGGTACTGTCAGAGCTAACCTCCTGGCTGGGAATCGGCGATTACGCGGAGTGGGATGAGGCCGCGCGCTGTGCCTTCCTGCGCCAGGAGCTGGCCAGTCGCCGGCCGTTGATTCCTCCGCGCTGGTCGCCGACGCCCGATGTGGCGGAAGTGCTGGCGACCTTCGCCGTGATTGCGCGCCAGCCCCGGGAGGCCCTGGGTGCGTATGTGATTTCCATGGCGCGGCAGGCGTCGGATGTGCTCGCAGTGCACCTGCTATTGCGCGAGGCGGGGTGCCCCTTCGACCTGCCGGTGGCACCGCTGTTTGAAACCCTCGATGACCTGTCCCGCGCCCGGGAGGTGGTTTCCTCGCTGCTGGATGACAGTTGGTATCGGGGACATATCCATGGCCGGATGATGGTCATGATTGGCTACTCGGATTCCGCCAAGGACGCAGGGGTCCTGGCAGCCGCCTGGGCGCAGTACCGAGCCCAGGAGGAGTTGCTTGCGGTGTGCCAGGAGCACAGCGTTAAACTGACCCTGTTCCACGGTCGCGGTGGCACTATCGGTCGCGGTGGCGCACCTGCCCAGGCGGCCCTGCTGTCGCAGCCACCCGGGTCGCTGCAGCAGGGGCTCAGGGTGACCGAGCAGGGCGAGATGATCCGCGCCAAGCTCGGCTGGACTTCGCTGGCGATCAAGACCCTGGCGCTCTATACCAGCGCTATTTGTCGCGCCAACCTGCAAAACCCGCCGGCCCCGCGCCAGGCCTGGCGCGACCTGATGGAATCGCTGGCCGCGGACTCCTGCGCCGTGTACCGGGGAATGATCCGTGAGGAGCCCGATTTCATCGACTATTTCCGCCACGCGACGCCGGAACAGGAGCTGGCGGGCCTGCCACTGGGTTCGCGCCCGGCGCGGCGCCGGGGTGGCGGCGGGATTGAGAGCCTGCGCGCCATTCCCTGGATTTTCGCCTGGTCCCAGAACCGGCTGATGCTGCCAGCCTGGCTGGGGGCGGGGGCGGCCCTGCAGCGGGCCCTGGACGCGGGCCATGCCGACCTGCTGCGGGAAATGGCCTCGGGATGGCCGTTTTTTGCCACGCGCCTGTCGATGCTGGAAATGGTCTACGCCAAGGCGGACAGCGGCCTTTCGGCACACTACGATGCCTGTCTGGTGCCCGAGCCCCTGCAGCATTTGGGCAAAACCCTGCGCGCGGGCCTGCAGCAGGATATCGCCACGGTGCTTGAGATTGTCGGCAACCCCACGCTGCTGGCGGATTCGCCCTGGATCCGGGAATCCATCCAGTTGCGCAACATCTACACCGACCCGTTGAATGTCCTGCAGCCGGAGCTTCTGCAGCGACAGCGACAGCAGGCCCAGCCGTTACTGGAGCAGGCAATCATGGTGACGTTCGCGGGCATTGCGGCGGGTATGCGCAACACTGGTTGAGGCGGTTCACAACGGGGGTGGCCGCCGGGTGGTCAGGTACCATCGGCGCCGCTGAGCGCCCTGGCCTCGGCCAGTGCCTCGGTGGGTGTCGCACCGACCAGAATCACATGCCAGCGGCGGGGGCCGTGCGCACCCATCACCAGCCGGGCCTCGACATCGGCGGTACTTGAAGGGCCGGCGGTAAAGGTGATTCCCCGCGGCCAGGTGCCCGCGGGCAGGTCCTGCCGAATGCGCCGCCAGGCCTCTTCCAGGCTGGCCACCACATCCTCGCGATTGACCAGCACCAGGTGATCCTCCGGCAGCAGATTGTTGCGTCCGGGATTGGCGCGGCCGGTCCAGGTGACGATCGCGCCGGTCTCGGCAACTCCCAGCCGAGCGTAGCTCAGGGCGGCGCTGTCACCATTTTCCGCAGCGCCGAACCGCGGCAGGACGCCCGCGTCGCGCCAGGGCATGGCGGCGATGCGCGGATCATTGCCCGCCACCAGCTTGTGGGTGCGGAAGCGGTTGTAGAGGTAGCGCCCCACGACCCGTACTGCCTCAGCCCGATCTGCCGCCAGTTCGACGCTGCCCTTGTTGGCCAGAACATTGGCCATAAACGCGATGCAGTGGTCCGCCGCGGCCGGGGCCGCGGGGCTGGAAAATCCCAGCGCCGCCAGCTCTTGTCCAATCTGCTCCGCGGTCGCAGGGCTGGAGTTGGCGCGCAACCGCGCCAGAATTTCACTGCGTGCGGATTCAGCCACGGCGTCTTCCCCCTCTGGTCCGCCTGCGGTACTGCTGCATGAAGGTGCCGCCCTCCGGGGCAGGAAAATCCCGGGTTCCGGTCCAGCCCGCGGCGAAGGGCAGCCTGCGGAAGCCGCCCCGGCGCCTGCCCAGCAAACCCAGGACAGACATCGCCCAACCGCCCAGGCGCCGGTACAGGGCGGGATGCCGCAGCACCCAGGCGTGCACTCGCAGGCCTTTCCGCCAGCTCGGGGAATTGAGCTGGCGCTGGTTCTCTTCCTGGCGCAGATCGCGCAGCAGGTCGGGCAGGGGGATGTTCGCCGGGCATACTTCCGCGCAGCGTCCGCAACTGGTGCAGGCGTTGGGGAGAGCGTTGCTCTGCTCCAGCGAGGTGAGCAACGGGGTGAGCACCGAGCCCATGGGGCCGGGGTAGACCCAGCCGTAGGCATGACCACCCACGCCGACGTAGACAGGACAGTGATTCAGGCAGGCACCGCAGCGGATGCAGTCCAGGATTTCGCTGTAGTCGCTGGCCAGTATGTCCGTGCGCTTGTTGTCTAGCAGGATGATATGGGTCTCCAGCGGTCCGTCGACATCGTCCTCGCGCCGGGGCCCCGAATAGAAACTTGTGTAGCAGGTTTGCGGTTGGCCGGTGGCCGAGCGCACCAGCAGGCGCTGCAGTGCCATCGCGTCCTCCGCCCGCGGCAGAATACGCTCAAGCGTGGTGCAGACGATCAACACCGGTGGCAGGTTGGCGCAGAGATCACCGTTGCCCTCGTTGGTCACCAGCATGGTGGAGCCGTTCTCGGCGATCAGTGCGTTGGCGCCGATAATTCCCACATCGGCCTGCAGGAACTGCTCGCGGAGGATGCTTCTGGCTTCGGCTACGATGTCCTCGACCTGCTCCAGCGAGCGCTCGCCGAGTTTGTGCCGGTCTAAAAACAACTGGCGGATCTCGGGCAGGGACTTGTGCAGGGCCGGGCCGACGATGTGGCTGGGAGTCTCGCCAGCCTGCTGGATGATGTACTCGCCCAGGTCGGTTTCAATGACCTCCAGCCCCGCTTTCAGGAGCTGTTCGTTGAGCGCGGTTTCCTCGGTGACCATGGACTTGCCCTTGGCCACCCGGCGCGCGCTGTGCGCCTGGCAGATGGACAGCACAGTCTTGTTGAGTTGCTCGGAGGTGGCGGCAAAATGGACCTGGTTGCCGTTGCCCAGGGCCGCTTCCTCGAAGCGGGCGAGGTAGTGGTCCAGGTGGTCCATGGTGTGTGTTCGCACCCGTTTCAGGTGTGCGCGCAGGGCCTCGAAGTCGCCGTAGCGGGTCGCCGCGGCATCGCGGGCCAGGGGCATGAACAGTCCCAGCAGGTCCCGTCGCTGGGCTCTGCCCGCATCTGCCAGCGCGGCCTCGGCGTGTTGCGTGAATTCGCTGCTGGTATGCTTCACCCGCTGGGGTCCCCGATGCCCGGCCCCGGGGGCGTGCCCGCCAGTACTTCAGCCACGTGGCGTATCTCCAGCTCCAGGCCCCGGCGCCTGGCGCGGCCGGCGAGCTGCAACAGGCAGCCCAGGTCGCCGCCCAGCAAAATGTCGGCCCCGGTAGCCACCGCGCTGTCCAGCTTGTCGTCCGCCATCTTGGTTGATATGGCAGGCATCTTGGCACAGAAAGTCCCGCCAAAGCCGCAGCAGACCTCGGTTTGCGACAGCTCACTGATTTCGACACCGCACTGCTGCAGGAGCAGCTGGCGCGGCTGCTGCTTGATATCCTGTTCGCGTAGACCCGCGCAACCGTCGTGGTAGGTGACGGTGGCATCCAGGGGAGGCCTTTTTGGCGGGGGCAGGGGAGCCACTTCGGTGAGGAACCGGGTCAGCTCCCAGGTCTTGGCCGCCAGTGCCAGGGCGCGGTCGCGCCACTCGCCCTCGAACAGTGCCGGGTAGTGCCGGGACAGCATGCCGGCACAGGAGCCGGAGGGGATTACCACGTAGTCGTAGGGTTCGAACATTTCGATCACCGCGCGCGCCACCGGTACCGCGGCGTTGACATCGCCGCTGTTGTAGGCGGGCTGGCCGCAGCAGGTTTGGCGTTCAGGCACCGTCACCCGGCAACCGGCCCGCTCCAGCAGGCGCACGGCGGCAAAGCCTACCGAGGGACGCATCAGGTCCGCCAGACAGGTCACCATGAGGGCGACGTCGCGCCGCGGCCGAGTACGCCTGCGCTTGGGTTTTTGGTTTTGCATGCGGGACCAGAGCTCCTTGCCAGGTGTGCCACACGGAGGGCTGCGGCACCTGCAAGCCCGGGAGTATAGCGAAATTGCAGAGCTGCTGCCCCGTCAGATTAACAGTGCCAGGCTGGTCCCCAACAGCAGGATTAACAGCAGGGCGCCAGCCAGCGCCAATGGGTGGCGACTCTCCAGCAGCCCCGCCGCGATTGTCCCTGCATCCGCCTTGCCCGCTGCCGCCAGTGCGGGCCGGACCAGCGGCCAGGCATCGCCGGCGAAGGCGCGCCGGCCCGGGCCGGTGTAGACGATGACCTCCTCCGCCCGCAGGAACCAGGGGTGCTGTTGCAGCTGGATACCATTGCCGACGTGGTAGACCCCCCGGTGGTCCACCAGCACCAGGCTGTTTCCGCGTACACCGATGTATTGCTGTTGCATGCCGAGGCTGCGCAACAGCGTGATGAGCCGCCCCGGTCGCTGTACACGCGGTGGCAGCCAGAAGATATCGCCGGCTCGCTTGCCGAGCACCGGAGCAGAGCGCTGGCGATCGGCGGCAAAGACCCGGTGTCGCAGGTGTTGCCAGAATGTGAAGCAGCACGCGGCCAGCGCCAGCAGCGCGAGCAGGGTGGTTGCCACAGCCCCGAGGCGCGCGCGCAAGTCCAGGGTTCGCACATGGGCGTCTGCCAGGTCCTGGAGGTGGGGCGACGCCAGGGCCACACCCGGTTCCCCCTGGGCGCTGAAGCGCAGCAGTTGGCGTTGATTCGGGTCCAGCACCAGCATGCGCGTACCCCAGGGCACCAGCGCGCCGGGATCGTGCTCGGCCGGCAGGGTGACTTCCGCCAGGGTATTCCACAGCTTATCAAAGCGGAACACGCCTGCGGCCCCGGTTTCCGGGTGCTCCAGGGTGGCCCACCACTGGTCTCCGCTGCGGGCGAAATCCCGGGTGACCGCAAGGCCGGCGGCGAGCGCGGCAGGGGGCAACAGCAGAATTTCATCAAGCTGTTGGCCGAAAGCCCGGGCCTCGTAGCGGAGAACGCTGATCCCCGGACCTTCGGTGCTGTTCACCAGCAACAGGCCGTCCTGGACCCGCAGAATCGGTCGCGCCGGCAGGGGGGTTTCACTGCTGGCGAGCTGCCGGCCCCGGGTATCGTGGAGGGACAGCAGCGAGCGGGCGCTGTCTGCCAGGATCAGCCGGCCGCTGGCCGGGATCACCGTTACTGCAGTGGCCTGCAGCGGGCCCGATTCATCGGCCAGCAAGCGGCATTGGCGCTGCTGGAGCTGGCAGCGGTAGAGGTTGCCACCGGCACTGGTGTCGGCCAGGAGCAACAGGGTTTGCGGACTCTCCCAGACCAGTCCAGCGAGTTCACCGGTAAAGCCCAGTTCGCGGAGCAGGAGTGTTTCCTGTTCTGCCCCCGAGCGGTCATGCTGTATCAGCAGGTCGCTGGTCGCGAGCATGAGGTCGCCGCCGCCGCGCTGGCTCGCCGCGGCAATCAGCTGCGGTACGGGCGCCGGTGGGGGCAGCATGCGCAGACCCGCAACCACCAGTCCCAGCGCGAGCAGGGCAACAAGGGCGACGACGGCGCCGGCCTGTTTCAGCCGCGCTGCCTGCAGCGGTCGCTGGCGCTGGGCAGTGCCGGCCTGGTAGGGGCGCAACGTATAGGGATTCGGCGCCCAGCGCGCCCCGCTGCGGGGCGGGTGCAGTGGCTTTATTGCCACGCCTGGACGAGCAGCCCGCGCAGTTGACGGCCGCTGGGGAGTTGGCTCGGGTGGGGCCCGTCGGGGAGCGGGTGTGGGTGCGGCTTGCGGTGGGGGCGGTGCGGGTGGAACCTGTCGGGGAGCCGGGGCGGGTGGCGCCTGCCGCGGAGCTGGTGGCGGCGGAACCGGCGCCTCGGTCTCCTTGATATGCTTGATCAGTTCCGCCTGCAGTCCCAGGCCGCGCATCCGCAGCTGCCAGGATGCCGCCTTGGTCGGGTCGAGGTTGCGACGCAGGACCACTGGTGTGCCGGAGAAAAACTGCTCTATGCGCTGGGGGTCGCGGATAGCAAACAGCCGGGAAAAGTTGCGCCTGGCGGCTTCCGGGTCGTGGCCCGGGAGGATCTCTCCCCGGAACGAGAGGTTGAACCGATTCACCCGGCGCCTGCGCCCCTTTTTGTTGTTGAAGTTGTTGTCGGGCAATGTACGGCCTTTGTCGTTGCTTTGCCAGTCTCAGGGAGCCGCCTGATCGACGGCCACTTCCTCGAAGGTGAGGCCGGCGTTGTCCACCAGACGCGTCAGCAGGTGCTCGCCCATGGCCGAGGCAGGCGTCCAGAAACCGCCAGCCACCTGCAGCGGGTCCTGCGCCAGGCATACCGCCGCCTCCGCCAACATGCGCGATGTCGAGCCGTAGCCCGGGTCCAGCTGCGCCGCCACCCGCACCCGCAAATCCAGTGCCCTGTCACGGGGATGGACGCCGTGGAAAAACAGCTCGTAGTGGCCCGCTTCACGCTGCTTGCGGCTGGGCCCCTCTCCGGGCCTGGGCAGGAACCGGGCCAGCAATTTGCGCCCGGGAGCCGTCGCGAGCCCTGCCATGGCACCACCTATCGCCAGCGTATTGCGCAGGGCCTGGGCGCGGGAACTGCACAGTTGCGCCTCGTCATACTGAAAGTCCTCGCCCCAGGGCTTGCCGAGCAGGCAGTGGGTGCGGCGGACCACCCGGCCATTGATGGCCGCCATGATAAAGGGGCAGGTCCAGCGCTCGAAATCGCTGTCATAGCGCGGACCGGCCTGGTCCGGGCCGTCCAGTCCTGTGGTGCCGGGTGGGCAGAGGGCGTAGGGATTGGTGAGCAGCTTGCGCACCGTGCGGTCGCGTTTGGCTTCATCGAGGACCTCGAGCATGCTGGCAATGGTGCCGCCGCTGGCGGCGCCCTTGTTGCGCCCGACCCTGCTCTTGACGTAGTGCGCGGGAACTCCGTGGCGCTCCAGCATGCGCTGCTGCAGGAACCAGGTCCCCATGTCGGAGGGAATGGAGTCGAACCCGCAGGTATGGACCAGGCGCGCGCCGCTGTCCTCGGCGGCGGCCTGGTACCGGGGAATGACCCGTGCCATCCACTGTACTTCACCGGTGAGATCGCAGTAGTGTGTTCCGGAGCCGGCGCAGGCAGCGACCAGTTCAGTGCCGTAGCGGGCGTAGGGGCCGACGGTCGTGCAGACAACCCGGGTGCGCTGGACCATCTCCAGCAGCGATGTGGAGTCACTGCTGTCTGCCACCAGGAGCGGCAGCGGCGCGCCCCCGTGCCGGGCCTGCAGCTCCGCTTGCAGCGACTGCAGTTTGTCCTTGCTGCGCCCCGCCAGGGCCCAGCGCAGTGCGTCCCCGGTGCCATAGGTCTGGGCCATGTAGTCTGCGACCAGCTGGCCGGTGAAGCCCGTGGCGCCCCAGATGATAACGTCGAATTCCCGCTGCTTTTTTTTGCTCATGCTCTCAAGCCCTCTGGCGACTGGCGCCTTCAGTGAATGCCGTGCATCATTTTCCGCAGCAGCGGGGCGATCAGCAACTGCAGCACCGCAATACCCAGCCCGACATAAAACAGGCTGGTGAACAGCTCGGTATAGCTGGCGAGCGCCGTGCCAACGTCGGCGACGCCGGTCTGGGCATCCAGCGCGGCGAGTTTGGACAGCTGTGCCGCCACGTGCTGGGAGTAGGCGGTTGCCAGGAACCACGCTCCCATCATCACCCCGACGATGCTGGGTACCGCCAGCTTGGTCACGGCGGAGAGGCCGACCGGGGAGAGGCAGAGTTCGCCCGCGGTGTGCAGCAGGTAGGCGAGGACCATCCAGTACCCCAGCACCAGGCCGGCCTCATTGGGTGTCGCGGCACCCACTACCAGCGCGCCGAATCCCAGCCCCGCCAGGCCGACGCCAAGGGCAAACTTGACCGGGGTGCTGGGCTCGATACCGCGGCGGCCCAGCGATGTCCACAGCCAGGCAAAGACCGGTGCGAGCAGGAAGATGAAGAAGGAGTTGAAGAAGCCGTACTGGGCCGCGGTGAAATTGATGCCAAAGACACGGCGGTCCATGACCCGGTCGGCATACAGGGTCATGGAGGCGGAGCTCTGTTCGAACAGGGACCAGAAAACGACGCTGGAGACGGTGAGCACCACCAGCACAATCATCCGGCTGCGCTCCACCGCGTTGCAGCGGAAGGTGATGAACCAGGCGAGGGCCAGCGCGACGACCAGGGCCAGCACATTCAATAGCGCCCCGACAGCGCCGTGGAACTGCAGCATCTGCCAGGCGGCGAAGACGCCGGCAAGTCCCGCCAGGTAGATGGTCAGCTCCTTGTTGATGCCCAGCGGCGACTGCTCCCGCAGTTTGTCCGGCTGCGCCGGCTCGGCCAGCCCGTGCAGGTGCTTCTGGCCCAGGAGGAAGCTGGCGAGGCCGATCAGCATGCCGATACCGGCAACGCCGAAACCGTAGCCCCAGCCATAGGTGACGCCCAGGTAGCCGCAGAGCAGGGTGGCGACAAATGCGCCGAGATTGATCCCCATGTAGAAGATGGTGAATCCCGCGTCCCGGCGCGGGTCGTCCTCCGCGTACAGGCGACCGACGATGGTCGAGATATTGGGCTTCAGAAAGCCCACTCCGACCACGATGAGTGCCAGCGAAAAATAGAAGACCTGCAGTGCCCGGTCGTCGCGGATCACAGTATCCCCAAGCAGCCGGGCCTGCTCGCCTTCGACTGCCATGCCCAAATGACCCAGTACCAGCAACAGGCCGCCGAATACGACCGACTTGCGCATGCCGAGGTAGCGGTCCGCGAGCAGCCCGCCGATGACCGGCATGGCGTAGACCAGCGCGGCATAACCGCCGAGAACTTCAAGGCCGTTGGCATCGGAAAACAAGTGGTATTTGGTCAGGTAGAGCAGCAGCAGGTACTTCATGCCGTAAAAGGAGAAACGCTCCCACATCTCGGTGGCGAAGCAGACGTACAGCCCGCGGGGGTGGCCAAAAAACGCGGTGTCGGCCGCTGGGTCAACTGTGTTGCTGGTGGTCATGGTTCGCTGTCCTGGCGTCAAGCGGGGCGGGGGCCTCCGGTACAGGGAGCGAGAGTATCACTCCTTGCACGGATTTGCGCCGGCTGGCCGGCGGTAGGCGGGGCGGGTGCGATGGGGGTATCATGGCCGGCCAAAAACGTCGCGGAGACAACATGATGAAGCTACTTGCTGCGCTGGCCGGGACCGGCGCCCTGGCCGCTGTGCTGGCTCACGGACAGCCCGCCACCGATACCGTTGACGCCCAGATCCAGCGCGACCTGCACTTTCATATTGCTGAACTTGCGGATGATACCTACGCCGGGCGCGCACCCGGCACCCCGGGCGAAGACAAGACCATTGCCTGGCTGAAGAAGCACTTTGCCGAGCTTGGCACCCAGCCCGGCAACGGCGACAGCTGGGTGCAGGAAGTGCCGATTACCGCGGTAACCAGCGCGCCCACCGCGGTGCTGGAGATTCGCGGCCCCGACTTCAGCGCGGACCTGGCTTACGGTAGCGAGATGATGGTCGCCACCCAGCAGCAGGTCGCCAGCACCGGGATCAAGGACTCCGAGCTGGTGTTCGTGGGCTACGGCATCAACGCTCCCGAACGCGGCTGGAACGATTATGCGGGCATCGACGTGACCGGCAAGACCGTGGTGGTGCTGATCAACGACCCCGGCTTCGCTACCCAGGACCCGGCCCTGTTCAACGGCAACGCCATGACCTACTACGGCCGCTGGGACTACAAATACGCGGAGGCGGCCAGGCAGGGCGCAGCGGGAGCCCTGATCGTGCATGAGACCGATGCCGCCGCCTACCCCTGGGAGGTGGTGCGCAACAGTTGGTCCGGGGCCAAAATCGGCCTCAGCGCCGACAACCGCCACAAGGACAAGCTGGCGGTGGAGGGCTGGGTGCCGCGGGCCCAGGCGGAGGCCCTGTTCAAGGCTGTGGGGCTGGACTACCAGGAGAGCAAGCGAGCTGCCCGACAGGCGGGGTTCAAGGCGCGGCCGCTGGGCGGTCTCAGCGCCTCCGTGCAGCTGGAAAACACCCTGGCCGATCACCTCTCTCGCAATGTGGCAGCGCTGATTCCGGGTTCCGCCTACCCGGACGAGGTGATTATCTACACCGCGCACTGGGATCATCTCGGCGTACGCCCGGATGACGAAGGCGACAATATCTACAACGGAGCCAGTGACAACGCCTCGGGCGTCGCCGGTCTGCTGGCAATCGCCCGCCAGCTGCAGGCCCAGGCAACGCCGCCGGAACGGTCCGTTCTGTTTCTGGCGGTCACCGCGGAGGAATCCGGGTTGCTGGGCTCAAAGTTCTACAGCGAAAACCCCATTTTCCCGCCGGCGAAAACCGTCGCCAATTTCAACATGGACAACATTGCCGCCGGCAATATCGGTCGTACCCGTGATGTGGCGGTGGTGGGCTACGGCAACAGCGAGCTGGAGGACTACCTGGCGCGCGCAGCAGAGGCCCAGGGCAGGGTGATAGTGCAGGAACCCTACCCGGAAAAAGGTTACTACTACCGTTCCGACCACTTCTCCCTGGCGCGGGTCGGTATTCCGGCCCTGTATCTGACCAATTCCACCGACAGTGTCGAACACGGCAAAGCCTGGGGCGATACACGCTTGCGCGACTACACTGCCAATCACTACCACAAGCCCTCGGACGAGTATGATCCCGCCTGGGATCTCAGCGGTGCCGCCCAGGAGGTGATGTTGCTGCTGCAGATGGGGCGCGAGCTCGCCGCCAGCCGGGATTTTCCCAGCTGGAACGAGGGAGTGGAGTTCAAGCGTGCCCGGGAGGCGTCCCTGCAGCCCTAGCGGGACGCCATCCGACGCCGGTCAGCGGCGGGTAATGGTAAACGGCGACCAGGACTGGCTGACTGCCATAAGCTCCAGGGAATTGACGTTCAGGTGCCGCGGCAGGGTCGCGAGCCAGAACACGGTCTCTGCGATGTCTTCGGGCTGGATGGGGTCGGCGCCCTGGTACATGCGGTCGTGGGCCGCCTGGTCGCCGCCGGTGCGCACCAGGGTAAACTCGCTTTCCGACAGCCCCGGCGCCAGGCAGCTCACCCGCACGCCGGTACCCTGCAGGTCGCTGCGCAGGGCATAGGAAAACTGCTCGACAAAGGCCTTGCTGCCGCAATAGACGTTGCCGCCCGGGTAGGGCCAATGGCCCGCGACCGAGCCGATATTGACGATGCTGCTGCCGGCGCCGCTGTCGATCAGCGTTGGCAACAGGGCGTGGGTGACCGTGGTCAGCCCCTTGATGTTGGTGTCGATCATGCGGTGCCACTGCTCCAGGTCACAGTCCTGGGCCGGTGCGGTGCCCAGTGCCAGCCCGGCGTTGTTGACCAGCGCGTAAACCTCCCTGAACGGGCTCTCCAGCGCCGCCACCGCGGTCTGTACCGCCGCTGTATCGCGGACGTCCAGGGTCAGGGTCTGTACCCGGCAGAGGGGTTCCAGTTCCCGTGCCAGCTCCGCCAGGCGCTCGCTGCGGCGGCCACTGAGAACGAGATTCCAGCCGGCGGTGGCAAAGCGGCGGGCACAGGCGCGGCCGAAACCGGAGGTGGCGCCGGTGATGAAAGCGGTGTGGGTCATGACGAGGGTCTCTGTTGTTGGTGGGGATGGAGTCAGGCGGCGGCCGGTTGCGGCTGACCGCGGTCCAGCATCGCCCGGTGCGCATCGAGAGCGGCGCTGACCGCAACCGGGTCAGTGAGGCGTTTGATGGTGGCGTACAGCTGTGCGGCCT
>NZ_JAVKCQ010000083.1:0-9859 GCF_040222615.1 Haliea sp. | reverse complement strand
TGCCTGCGATGGCGCAGGCGGGCGCCCGCCTGCTCCCCGGCCAGATACAGGCAGGGCACCAGCAGCAGGGTGACGAAGGTGGCGAACAGCACGCCGAAGGCCAGGGAGGTGACCATGGGGATCAGGAACTGGGCCTGCACGCTGGTCTCCGCCATGATCGGCAGCAGGCCGACAAAGGTGGTGAGCGAGGTCAGGATGATGGGGCGGAACCGGTCCTCGGCACCCTGGAGCAGGGCCTTCAGAATCGGATTCCCGGCAGCGCGCAGCTGGTTGATGCGGTCGATCAGCACCAGGTTGTCGTTCACCACCACCCCGGCACAGGCGATTACCCCCAGGAAGGAAAACATGCTCACCTGCCAGTTGAGAATCAGGTGGCCAAAGATCGCTCCCATCACGCCGAAGGGGATCGCGGTGAGCACCAGCAGCGGCTGGAAATAGGAGCGGAACGGGATCGCCATCAGGGCGTAGATCACCAGCATCGCCAGCACCAGATACTTGAGCATGGCGCTCATGAAGTCGGACTCTTCCTGCAGCTCACCGTCCAGGGCGAGGCTGAGCCCCGGATAGCGCTGCTGCCACCCCGGCAGATGCTCGCGCAGGATGGCATTGACCACTGCCCGGGGCTCCACACTGCCCGGCACCACCTCAGCGGACACTTCCAGGGTGCGCTTGCGATCGAGGCGGTCAATGGTGAGGTAGCCCGGCTCGTAGCGGATCTCGGCCACGGTGGCGAACGGAACCTCGTCGCCGGCGGGGGTGCGCACTCGCATCTCACTGAGGTTGTCCACCGACAGACGCTCGGCTTCGGGGTAGCGCACCATGACCCGCACGTCCTCCCGGGTCCGGGGAATGCGCTGCACCTCGGAACCGTAGAAGGCCTCCCGCACCTGCCGGGCCAGCTCGGCGAGGGTGATGCCCAGGTTCTCGGCCGCCGGTTTCAGCCCCAGCACGATCTCCTCCTGGGGGTCCTGCAGGCTGTCGTTGATGTTGTACACGCCCTGGTAAGTCTGCAACACCTTGCGCAACTCTGCAGCCACCGCTATCAGGTCCTCCAGCGATGCGGCCGCCGCCACCAGCCGGATCGGCTTGCCCATCTCGTTGATGGTGTAATCCATCTGGAAATCCTGCACCGGGGGCAGCTCGCCGATGACCTCGCGCCAGCGGTCGGCAAGCTCTCGGGTGTCGACTTCATCCGACACCGTTTCGATGATCACGCGGATCTGGTTGGCATTGCCGCTGGAGTCTATATGACCAATCGCGGGCCCCAGGGCTGCGAAAACCGGATCCTGGTTGTACTCCTGCTTGAGCTGCAACGCCGCCGACTCCACCTGGCGCAGCACGCGCAGGGTATCGCTGAAGGCACCTCCCTCGGGCAGCTCGATTTCGGCAATCACGTAGTCGGAGTTGATCGACGGAAAGAACGCCGAGCGCAGCCAGCCGCCGCCGTAAAGCGCCAGGCTCACCAGCAACAGACTCAGGAACGCAGCCGTCACCAGCAGGTTATGGCGCAGGCAGAGGGCCAGGAATGGCCGGTAACGCTGCCTGCCGAAGCGGGTCATGCCGTCGGCGAAGCGCAGGCGCAGGATCTCCAGCCGCCGCAGGGTGGCAAACCGGCTGGGCTTTACCGGCGGCATGTGCGCCAGGTGCGGCGGCAGGATCAACAGGCACTCCACCAGCGACAGGGCCAGGGCGATGATGACCACCGTGGGAATGGCAACCGCGGCCTGGGCCATGTCTCCCGGCATGAAGAACATGGGCACGAAAAAGATCATGGTGCTGACCACCGCGTAGATCACGGGCTTGATCACCGCCCGGGTACCGCTGATGGCCCCGGCGACACCCCGCTCCCCCGCCGCCTGGCGGGCATGAATGGACTCGCCGACAATAATCGCGTCGTCTACCACGATCCCCAGGATCAACAGGAAGGCAAACAGCGAGATCATGTTCAGACTGGTGCCGGTGTACTGCAGCAGGAACAGGGTGCCGACAAAGGCCACCGCAATCCCGACACAGACCCACATGGCCAGCCGGGGACGCAGGAACAGCACCAGCACCAGGAATACCAGGACCAGCCCGCCGATACCGTTTTTCAGCAGGGTATCCACGCGCCCCTTGAAGGGTACCGAGGAGTCCCGCCAGACCGCCAGTTCAACACCCGCGGGGAGCCGCTGGCGGGTCTGCTCCACCCAGGCATGCACTGTCTCGCTGGTGGCCAGGGTATTGGGGCTGGTGGTCACGAAGACATGCAGCGTGTGGGAGGGCTTGTCGTTGAAGCGGGTGCGCACGTCCACGTCTTCAAAGCCATCCACCACGGTGGCCACGTCCCGCAGCAGGACCTGGGTACCGTCGCGGCTAGTCACTACCGGAATACGCTCGAACTCAAAGCGGTCGTAGGCCTGGCCCCGGGTCTGCAGGCGGATATCGCCCCCGGCATCCTTGATCGCACCTGCGGGCAGGTTCAGGGAAGAGCTGCGGATAGCGGCGACCACGTCGCTGAAAGTCAGGCCATAGCGCCGCAGGGTGTACTCGGAAACTTCCACCGACACCTCGTAGGGTCGCGGTGTTTCCAGCTCCACCACGGAGACGTTGGGCTGAGCCGCGAGATCGTCGCGCAGCTGCTCCCCTAGCCGCTTCAGCTCTCGCTCGCTGAGGTTGCCCGCCAGCGACACCGCGGCCATATAGTGGCGAAAGGCCAGTTCGGTCACGATCGGGCGCTCGGCCTCCACCGGGAAGGTATTGATGGCATCGACCCGGGTCTTGATCTCGGCCGTCAAGCGCTGCATGTCGTAGCCGGCCTCCGCTTCCACTACCACCGTGCCGAGGCCCTCGCGGGCAGTGGAGCGTATTTCCTTGATCCCGCTGAGGTCGTGGATCGCCTCCTCGATACGGACGCAAACCTGCTCCTCAACCTCCCGCGGGCCCGCCCCGGGATAGGCCAGGGCAATGCTGACGCGGTTGAGCTCGAAGGTCGGGAAGAACTGCTTCTCCAGGGCTGGAACACCCAGTACTCCGCCCACCAGCAGGAACAGCATCAACAGGTTGGCCGCTATGGGGTTGTGGATGAACCAGCGCACTGGGCCGCCCACAATCAGCGACTCGCGCCGGCGACACGCGCCACTTCTTTGACCTCCACCCGCATGCCGGCAACCGTGACCGTGGGCTCGTGAACAATGACCCGGTCACCGCGCTGCAAGCCCTGCACCCAGACCCGGCCACCTTCGCTCTGCAGCACGCTGACCTCACGCGCCACCACCTGCTGGCGGCTGTCGACCAGCATCACCCCGGTGTCGCTGCGCAGGGCCGAGCGGGGAAGGCTGGCTACCGCCTCCAGCTCGCGCCCGCCCACGGTGGCGCTGACGAACATTCCGGGCACCAGCGGCGGACGCTCGCCCGCGGGACCGCGGGCAAAGGGCTCCCGGACCTCGGCTACCGCGTACACCACCCGGCTGTCCTCATCGATACGGGCATCGGTGCGCACGATCCGGCCCCGCCACTCCCAGTCGCGATTGGCGAAAGTTGCGCGCAGGGTGACCGCGGGCAACTCCAGCGCACTGTCATCGCTCCGGTAGTGCAGCGGCAGGTCCAGCAGGGCCACCTGACGATCGGTCAGCGGCAACCTGACCTCTACCGCATCCGTCGCATAGACGCGGGCGATACGGGTGCCGGGAGTGACGTACTGCCCGATATCGACCAGCTTCTCACTGATCCGGCCATTGAAGGGGGCGATGACGCGGGTACGCTCCAGATCCAGTTCAGCGGCGCCGAGGTCAGCCCTGGCAGCCTCCAGAGCCGCCCGGGCGGACGCCAACTGCGGCTCGCGCAGGAACAGGGCGTTGGCATCGGGGTTACCCAAATCGCGCCATTCACGCCCGGCTTGCAGGGCCCGGCCCTCCTCCTCAGCCACGCGCTGCTCCGCCGCCGCCACCTGGGAGCGGGCCCGGGCGATGGCAAAGCGGTAATCCACATCCTCAATACTGACCAGCAGGTCCCCGCTGCGAAAAAAGCTGCCGGCGGCAAAATCGGGCGCTGCGTCTTCCACCCTGCCCGCGACGCGGCTCACCAGGTCGATTTCGCGCACCGGGCGCACGGTTCCCTGGGTAGTTACGTTCAGCGCCAGCGACTGGGGCTCAACGCTGACCACATCCACCAGGGGCAATGTCTCGGGGGGCAGGGCCTCGGGTTCGGGGGCGGGTTTGGCCACCAGCAAGACCCAGGACAGGGCGCCCCCCAAGGCGGCGACGGCGGCTGCTCCCAACACTGAGCGCGAGATTTTCAAGGCCATGAGACACCTGACTGTTCGAGGCTATCGGGTAACCAGGGCTCAAGCCCTCCCCGGAAACCGTATCATAACGGGAACTGGTGAAAATACGCAGGATCGGCGGGGGCGGATGGCTGCAGCGGGAATATGTCACTTCTAGTAGGAACATTCTAATTTTTATCCCTATTGTAGGCGCATCGGTGTTGCATTACACCGCATCCAACAGGCAAGGAGTACTGACATGGCTGACGAAAACACCACATCTGCAACCGACACCGCCGCGAGCGCCTCGACCGCTCCCAAGCGCGCCACTGCCAAGCGCAAGGCAGCCCCGAAAACCGCCGCGAGCAAGACTGCCACCACCCGCAGGGGCCCCGGCCGGCCGCGCGCTGCCAGCAAGTCGGCAGCCGTGAAAACCGTGGAGAAAGTTGAAGCCAAGGCCCGCACCTACAAGCGTCGCGCCACCAAGGCAGCCACTGCCTACGAACGCGATGCGGAAAAGGCTGCCACCAAACTGGCCGGTCGCGCCCGTGCGGTAAGCCGCAATGCCTTCCTCGCCAGCCTCGGTTTCTACGGCAAGGCCTACGATGAAATGCAGGCACGTCTGGACCGACTGCAGGCCCGCCTGGATGCCCGCGGCAAGGCTGCCAACGTCGCCTACGCGGATCTGGTCAAGCGCGGCAGCAAGGTAGAGAAAGACGCCAAGGGCCTGATCAGTGAAATCGAGCTGCCCCGCCTGGAACTGGACGCCCTGAAGGATCGCAAGAAGCTGGAAGCGCGCCTGGCAAAGGCCCGCGCCCGCTTCGACGAGCTGCGCGCCTCGGTGGGCTTCCGCTCGGCTGCCTGAGCACCGCTTTCCTCCCTGCTGGTCAGGGACTGTTTTCGGGGTCACTATGTGGCCCCTTTTTTTTGTTTCTGGTTAAATGGCCGCCCGGGCGGCATTGTCAGTCACCGGCGCGGAGGACGACGCATGAGCGACGACAAGAACGAAAAAAGCAAAGTCACCGACAAGGCCGGAGAGATCGCCCGCAATATCTGGCTGGCGGGCGTGGGCGCCTACGGCCGGGCAGTGGATGAGGCGCAGGACAGGATGGAGAAAGCCGGCATGGAAACCCCAAAGCTGTTCCGCGAGCTGGTCAAGGCCGGCGCCGCGCTGGAGGACGAGGCCCGCAAGGGAATATCCAGCAGCAAGGCTGCTCGCGCATCGGTGGAAGAGCGCATTCACCGGGTGCGGGAGAGCTTTCAGCTGCAGCTGCCCGCCCGCGGCGAAGACCTGCTGGCACTGCATGAAAAAATTGACCGCCTGACGCGAAAGGTTGACGACCTTGCCGCGGCGCTGGCAGCCCAGGGCGGCCGCAAGCCCGCCGCCAGAAAGAAAGCTGCCACCCGCAGGACCGCAGCCAGGACCAAGGCGGCGCCCGGCCGCGGCAGGAGCGGTGGCAGCAAGCCGGCCTGAACCCCGGCTCCGGGCCTGCGCCTCTTGAAAACCCGCGACCGCATTCTCGTCACCAGTCTCGCCCTGTTCAACGAGGAGGGCGAGGCCCATACCACCACCATCGACATCGCCAACGAGCTGGACATCAGCCCGGGCAATCTCTATTACCACTTCAAGGGCAAGGACCAGATCATCGACGAGCTGTTCCAGCAATACGAGATTGCCCTGAGCGACACGTTGAGGGCGCCCCTGGAGGGGCCGCTGAGTGCCGAGCCGGGCGGGGTGGAAGACAACTGGTACTACCTGTACGTGGTGCTGGAGGACATGTGGCAGTACCGCTTCCTCTACCACAACCTGGACGACCTGCTGCAGCGCTATCCACCCGTGCGCAAGGGCTTTCGCCGCCTCCTGCAGTTGCAGCGCTCGGCGCTGCTGGCGATCTGCAACAATCTATTGGAACAGGCGGTGATCGACACCGATGAGGAACAGCTGCTGAGCCTGGTCGACAACATGACCCTGGCCCTGACCTACTGGTTCAGCTACGACCAGCTGCTGCACGAACCCCGCGCACCGCAGGTCATCATTCACCAGGGGGTCCTGCAGTTGCTGACCATGGTCGCCCCCTACCTCGGGGATGCCCAGCTGAACTTCTACCGCGACTGCCAGACCATCTTCGACAGTATGATCGAGGGCAGGTAAAGGGAGCCTCATCAGGAGGCAGCGCAGATCCCGTTTCATCTGTTATGATCTCCCACCACCCACAGGCCAACCCCAGCAACCAAGGAGCTGTACATGACAATCAAGGTCGGGGACAAGATCCCCTCTTCAACCCTCAAGACCATGGGCGAAAAAGGCCCGGTTGATATCACTACCGACGAGATCTTCAAGGGCAAGAAGGTTCTGCTGTTCGCAGTGCCGGGCGCCTTTACCCCGGGTTGCAGCGTCACCCACCTGCCCGGCTACGTGGTCAATGCAGACAAAATCAAGGCCAAAGGCGTAGACACCATCGCCTGCGTGGCGGTCAACGACGCTTTCGTCATGGACGCCTGGGGCAAGGCCCAGAACGCCGAGGAATTGCTGATGCTGGGCGATGGCAACGGCGACTTCACCGCAGCGCTGGGCCTGGAGCTGGACGGCACCGGCTTCGGCCTCGGCAAGCGCAGCCAGCGGTTCGCGATGATCGTGGAGAACGGCACCGTAACCCACCTGAATGTCGAGCCCGGCCCCGGGATCGATGTGAGCTCTGCCGACACCATGATGGCGCTGCTCTGACAGCTGACGGGCAGCGGGGCACGGCGCGCCCGCTGCCGCGCATCAGGCCAGCAGGATATAGCACAGGGTGCTGATCACCAGCGCCCCCATCAGATTTATCAGGAAGCCCTCCCGCGCCATCTGCGCTGTGGTAATCAGGCCACTGCCGTAGACCACCGAGTTGGGCGCCGTTGCCACCGGCAACATGAAGGCGCAGCTCGCACTCATCGCCGCGGGCACCATGATCAGTTCGGGCGGGATGTCCGCCGCCAGTGCCGCTGCCGCCAGTACCGGCATCAACAAGGTCGTGCTGGCCGTGTTGGATGTGGTCTCGGTCATGAAGGTAACCACCAGGCAGATCAGCAACAGCAGCAGCCACACCGGCATGTCCGTTGCCCCCACCAGCCACTGCCCCATCACCTCGCTCAGTCCCGAGGCCACGAATCCGCTGGCCAGGCAGATACCGCCGGAAAACAGCAGCAGCACACCCCAGGGGATGCTGCTGGCCCGCTCCCAATCCAGCAGGCGCCCACCCTTGCCGTTGGGCAGCACAAACATCACTACCACGGCCAGCAGCGCCACCGAGGCATCGTTGGCCTGGGGCAGGCCCAGCCAGGCCTGCCAGCCACCAAAGGGCTCACCGCGGGTAACCCAGGCCAGCGCCGTCAGGCCGAACACCAGCAACACCCGCTTCTCTTCGCTGCGCCAGCAACCCGTATCGGGCAGCTCGACGACAATCCGCCCGCTCAGGCCGCGGGTCAGCAGCAGAGCCATCAGCGGGATCATCACCACCACTACCGGTACCGCCCAGCCCATCCATGGGGTCAAGTTGATTGCAGCCCCCGTAGTCTGCTCGTAGACCTGCATGAAAATCAGGTTGGGCGGGGTGCCGATGGGGGTGCCGATACCGCCGACACTGGCGGCATAGGCCACTCCCAACAGCAACGGCACCGCCAGTTCCCGGCGCCGGTCCGTTGCCTCCAGCACCGCGAGCGCCACCGGCAGCAGCATGAGCGTGGTCGCGGTGTTGGAAATCCACATGCTCAGCGCGGCGGCGGCAATCATGAATCCCAGCACCAGCCGACGACCGCTGCTGGCGCCGACCAGCCGCACCATGCCAATCGCGATACGGCGATGGGCACCGGAGTGCTCCATGGCTTTGGACAGCAGGAATCCACCCAACAGCAGCAGGATCAGCGGGGAGCCGTAGGCCTGCCCCACTTCCGCCGGGGTCAGCACCCCCAACAGGGGCAGGAGGGCAATCGGCAGCAGGGAAGTGACGGGGATCGGCACCGGCTCGAACACCCACCAGAGTACACACCAGATCGCCACCATGCCGACAATCGCGATATCGCCGCTGTAGCCCGCCTGCAGCAACAGCAAAGCCACCGCCACAGCCAGCGGCGGCGTACCCCAGAGCAACAAACTGCGCCAGAAGGTCACTCGCTGGCAGCTCCGGGCATGGGCAGGCGAATGATGCGATCGCCAACGTAAGAGCCGATGTACAGGTCATTCCCGCGCTGCAGGGCCACCGTACCCGCGCCCATCGGCGGGCCTTCAAGCTGCAGCAGGGGTCTCGCTACCATGGTGGCTGGATCTATGGCCACAACGGTAAAAGGCAGCAGGCTGGGTGCGCCATGATCCTGCTGCAGACTGCGAAACAGCTGCCACAAGTTGGCCTGGTGGGAGGCCACCAGCAGACTGCCATCATTGGCCCAACTGGCATTGTCCGGCTTCTCTACCGCCACTTCCGCCAACAGGGCACCGCTGTCCACAGCGTGCCGGCGCACGCTGCCACCGAAGTAGACATTGAGGTAGAAGCTCTGCTCATCGGGCGCCAGGAGGATCCCGTTGGGATGGGCGCCCCCGGTCCCGGGCACTGGCACAAACCCCGAGCGGGGCCTCCAGCGGTAGACAAAACCCGTGTCGCGGCCGAACGCGGCCTGCACTGCCGACCACAGCGGCCAGCGCCGGTGCGCCATATGAGTGACCAGCAAGCTGCCATCCGCCAGCCCGATCACATCGTTGAGGTTGCCCTCCTCCGGCGCCACGGCACAGCCGCGCCAGACCGCCCGCGGCCGCCCGGTATCCGCGTCCAGCAGCTCGAAGAACTCCACTGACTCCCGCTCCGTGTGATTGACCACCAGCAACTGCCAGCGACCATCGGCCCGCTGGCGCAGGTCCAGGCCGTGGGCACCCAGCCAGCTGGTCGGCTGATCACAGCCCTCGTCGCCCCAAAGCTCCTCAGGTGCCAATACCGGGCCCGCAGGCAGCAGCGCATGTACGCTGTCGTCGCGGGTGTCCAGCAGCCAGAGCCCGCCGGGTTCGGCCATCTGGCCAAAGATCAGGTCGCGGCCATTGGGCGCGGGCACCAGATCCTCCGGCGCTGCCAGGCCGCAGATGGAACGGATGCCGTCGACCTCGTCGCAGGGCACGGCGGCCGCCAGTGCGGAAGGCGCGCCCAGGAGGAGCGCGGGAAGCACAAGGGCAAGGAGCGGCGTTATGCGCATTATCAATCCTCGTTGACCAGGCCTTGCATCCTGCCCAGCCTCGCGTGTTCTGTAAAGTACGAACGCTGCGCGGGCGGGTCCCCCTGGCGATCCCAGAGTCCGCTCTATCGCTCCATCCACGGCTTCGTTCGTGTGGCTTCGTTCGCTTGGCGGCCTGGCGGCCGCTGCGTCGCGTCGTGGGTCGCTTCGTTCGCGTGGCGGCCTGGCGGCCGCTGCGTCGCTCCGTGGGTCGCTTCGTTCGCTTGGCGGCCTGATGGCCGCTGCGTCGCTCCGTGGGTCGCTTCGTTCGCTTGGCGGCCTGGCGGCCGCTGCGTCGCTCCGGGAGGCGGGGACTCCGCTACTCCATTGCGGGCGCATGCGGCGCGCGTTCCTGCGGTGATCTTGCGCTGCCGTCTGGCCGCGCAC
>NZ_JAVKCQ010000082.1:0-16415 GCF_040222615.1 Haliea sp. | reverse complement strand
CCCGGGCAGGCTTCGATGGTGTCGCCGACGCCGGCGGCGACAATGTCGTCCCGGTAGCGCACCACGCCGCGCACCTTGTCGATCTCGGCGTAAATGGTCTGGGGCAGGGTCTCGGCGACGCTGACATACTGGCCGGTGCTGCGATCGAGCTGCCACAACAGGCCGTCCTTGCCGATAGTGAATACCCGCTTTTTGCCATCGACATCGATCAGGACCCGCTCGAAGCCCACTTCCATGTCGATGGTCTCTCCCGGAATATGCTGGAAATACCAGGCCAGCTCACCGGTATCCGGGCGCAGTGCCAGGGTCGAGTTGGTATACAGGGCTTCGTCGGTGGTGGACATGCCGCGGCTGGCGGCGACCCAGGGTTTGGCCTGGGAGGTGCCGAGGATAAACAGTTTCAGCTCCGGATCGTAGGAGCCGGCAATCCAGCTGTCGCCGCCGGCGCGCATCTCCGCGGGCAGCCCGGCCCAGGTATCGCCGCCGGGGGTGCCGGGCAGGGCGATGGTGGAGGTGCGCCACAGTTCCTCACCGGTGTCGGCGTCGTGGCCGGTGATGAAACAGCCGTCCTCCTTGTACCACTCGCAGCCGTTGATGCCGCTCAGTACCACGCCGTCGCCGACAATGGGTCCGGCGGTGTGGGTGTAGCCTTGTTCGTAGTCCGCCTTCGGCGTGCGCCAGACCTCCCGGCCGTTGCGGGCATCGACCGCGACGATGGCCGCATCGTAGGTGGCCATGTAGAGTTTGTCGCCGTAGATGGCGATGTTGCGCACCGGGCCGCCCAGGGTCCGCGATGCTTCCGGAAAGCTGTAGCTGTATTCCCAGATCAGCTCGCCGCTGTCCGCGGCGACGGCCTGGATCACGTTGCCCGGGTGGGTCAGGTACATGATGCCGTTGTGCACCAGCGGGGTGACCTGGTTGCTGCCGTCCTTCATGGTCAGGACCCAGGCCAGCTTCAGGTCACTGACGCTGTCGCGGTTGATCTGCTGCAGTGGGCTGTAGCCCTGCCCGTCCAGGGTGCGGCGCCAGCTCAGCCAGTCGCTGTCCGGCGGGTCGCGCAGCAGCGCGGCGGTGACCGGCTGGAAATCCTCCACTTCCCGGTTGCTGAAACCACCGCGGGTGCGGGCGTCGGCATCGATGCTGCCGGCGGCGTCGAAGGCCACCCAGGACACCACTTCCGAACCGTCCGCGGCGGCTGCCAGGGCCGGCAGACTGGTGAACAGCAGGCTCTCCGGATCGCCGGCTTCCCGGTTGGCCTCGATCAGCCAGGCGGCAATGGCTGCGTGCTCGGCGTCGCTGAGCTTGCCGGCTCCGCCGGGCGGCATGTTGGCCCGGTTGTAGGCGAGCAAGGCCATGGCTTCCCGCGAACCCCACTGGCCCAGGAATCCGGCGCCCTTGAGGGTATTGCCGTGGGCCGAACCGCGCAGGTTGAGGCCGTGGCAGACGGCGCAGTTCTCCGCGTACAAGGGCTCGCCGCTGGCGGCCAGGGTGGTGTCTGCCTGCGCTATCGGGCCCAGCGCGGTGGCCGCGGCGAGGGCGGCGGCAGCCACGGTGAGCGTACAGTGTTTGCTGGTCAGCGAATTCATGCGCTGTAACCTCCATCGATACCAATAATCTGTCCGTTGATGTAGCCCGCCTGGTCGCTGAGCAGGAATGCGGCCAGGGCGGAGACTTCCTCCGGGCGACCCATGCGGGGCATGGGGGTCTTGTCCAGGCAGTCCCTGATCACAGCCTCGGCCACCGGGTCCGCGGTGAAGGAGCTGTGGACGATACCGGCGTCGATGACCCCGGGCGCGATACCGTTGATGCGGACGTTCTGCGGGCCGAGCTCCCGCGCCAGCTGGCGCACGATGCCCATGATGGCGGTCTTGGGGATGCCGGACATGGCGTCGTTCTCGAGGGTGCGCAGGACCGCCGTGGTCAGCAGCTGCAGGATCGCGCCGCCGCCCGTGGCCGCGAACAACTTGCCGGCGGCGGTCAGCAGGTTGAAGGCGCCCTCCACGTCAGTGGTCATGATATGGCGAAACTCGGCGCTGCTGATCTCGGCGAGGGGCCGCAGCGGGATCGCGGGGCCGGTGGCATTGACGACCCCGGCCAGCCCCGCGCCCAGACTGCCGGCGTGAGCGAGAAAGCGCTGCACCTGCTGCTCGTCGCAGAGGTTCACCGGCTCTACGCTGGCGCTGCCGCCGGCCTCCGCAATGCTGGTGGCCAGCTGCTCGGCTGCTTCCCGGCGGCTGTGATAGCCCACCACGAGGTGGTAACCACGGGTTGCCAGCTCCCGACAGATGGGTGCTCCCAGTCCGCCGGTACCACCGGCGACGGCGATCGTTTTCTGCATTATTGTTATTCCTGTCCGGGTACCGCACCTTCCAGCGCTGGCACTTTTGCTTGTTTGAGTCTAACAAGATAAGCGTAACAGTACCGGCGAGGCTTGTCACCACAGAAACCGGGGGCCAGCTTCGGGAGCCAGGCCCCGTATTGGTCCCCGTGCTCAGCCGGGCAGCATGAAGCCCAGCGGCGCGCCCTGGGACGGGCTGTAGAAGCGCCCCAGGTTGGGTAGCACCTGGTCGAGGTCACTGTCGGAGACGCCGAACCAGCGGACCAGTTCGGCGAAGTAAAGATCCGTGGCGGTGGTAGGGATATACACCCCGCGGCCGACGTCCAGGGGATTGTCTGGACTGAGATCCGGGTACTCGCCGTAGAACTGGCCGCCATTGACCGCACCGCCCATGATGACATGGTGACCGCCCCAGCCGTGGTCTGAGCCCTTGCCGTTGGAGGTCAGGGTGCGGCCGAAGTCCGACGAGGTGAAGGTGGTCACCAATGACAGGGCATCGAGTTCCGTCAGGGCGTCGCGAAACGCCAATAGGCCGGCGTCGATCATCGGTAGCATGGCGGCCTGGTTTTCCAGCAGGCCATCGTGGTGATCCCAGCCTCCCACCGTCACAAAAAAGGTCTGCCGGGTCGCGCCCAGTTGCTCCCGTACGCTGATCAGGCGGGCGATCTGGCGCAGTGACTGGGCGAAGTCATTGTCGGCAAACGCTGTTGCCAGCGGTGTGGCGGAAGCCAGCGCTGAGGCCACGGTCTGCTGGGTAGCCAGGGCCTCGGCGAAGCGGTTGCGGTATTCCCGGCGCAGCAGCTGGCGCTGGTCGGCGGCCAGCAGGGCATCCACCACCCCGCGGGTAAACTCCCCGCCGGGCGTGTCATCGGTATAGCCGTTCAGGCTGACCGCACCCGCGTCTGCGGTGGTGACACTGTAGGGTGTGGTGACCTGGCCGCTCTGGAAGACGTTGTTGCCGGAGAGGGAAATATTCATCGACAGCCCATTCAGGGGGGATGCGCCCTGCACCAGATCCGCGATACGTCCGCCCCAGCCCTGGGCGATACGTGCGTCTGACACCGCGGTCTGCCACTGCTGGATCTGGTCGGCGTGGGACAGCAGGCCCAGGGGCACAGGCCAGGAGCCCGCGGCGACAGCGGCGGTGTCCAGTGGCACCACCAGGGGGCCGACGTTGCTCAGGGTTGCCGCGTCGCCCGCCGCGAACAGCTGTTGCAGCCCGGGCATGCCCGGGTGCAGGGCGTAGCGCCTGCCGTCGCTGTCACTGCCGGCGAGCGGCAGCAGGCTGTCCCGGGGCAGGGCGAGATCCGAGCGCATGGCGGCATAATCGGCGTAGGCGCCAGTATCCCAGGGCACCAGCATGTTGAAGGAGTCGTTGCCGCCGGCCAGCAGAATGCACACCAGTGCCCGGTAATCGCCGGTTGCCTCCTGGGCCGCGGCCCGGCGGGCGAAGCCCAGTTGCAGCAGGGGCGCCAGGCCGCTGGCGGCACCCAGGGTCAGGCCGTGTTGCAGCAGGTGTCGACGGGTCAGCATGGTCACAACTCCACGGCGTAGTCGGGGGAGATCAGCAGCAGGTACAGGACAACCCGGACCCGCAGCTCAGTATCGTCGATCAGGGCGGCGGCCTCGGCGATGCTGTCGCGGCTATCGTCGCCCAGAGTGCCGTAGGTAAAGACCGTGTCCAGGCGGTCCAGCAGCGCCGGGACGTCGTCAGCCAGTGCCAGATATTCATCGAGATCCAGGCTGGCGGGGCTGAACGGCGGCACCCGCAGGTCGTTGAGGAAATCGCCCAGTACCGCGCCCTGCAGCAGGTTGGCAATGGCGATGACCGAACCGCTGTTGGTAATCTGGAACTCCGGCGCTACCAGCCCCGCGTCGGCGATTGCGCCCACCGGCTGGAAGGCCGGCAGGAAAAAATTGAATACGCTGGGGGCCGACAGCGGGTGTTGCTGGATCTGCTCCTGGACGTAGAAGCCGGTGTTGGCGTAGAAACCGTCCGGGCTGCTGGCGTTGAGCTGGCGCAGGGCGGCCACCAGCCGCAGCAGGGGCTCACGCAGTTTGCCGCGGGGGGTGTCCGGGTCCGGCAGTGCCAGCGCTTCCGGGTCCAGCAGGACTGCCCGCAGTACGCTGCGCATATCGCCGCGCACCGCGCCGCCGTCACCGTTGAAGGCCGCGGTGACCCGTTCCACATAGGCGGGCGAGGGATTGGAGCTGACCAGCCGCTGGATCAGCTGGCGGCCGATGAATGGCCCGACATTGGGGTGCTGGAACAGGTTGTCGATGGCATCCTCGATATCCTGCAGGCCACCCTGGCCGCCAGCGAGGATGGCGCCCCCCAGTAGTTGCTTGTCGCCGTTGTCGTGGAAAGCCTCAAACATGCGCATGGGTTCGCGAAATTCGGGCAGGCGGCTCGGAAAACGGTTGTTGGCTCCGGCAAAGGACAAGCCGGTGAACACCCGGGCCAGCTCGCCGATATCTTCGTTGTCATAGGTGGGGATGGGCTGGCCGGCGTCATCCAGGCGCTCGCTGCCATCGGGATTCAGCTCGAACAGGCCGATGGAAAACAGCTGCATGACTTCCCGCGCGTAGTTTTCGTCGGGGAAGGTGTTGGCCTCGGGGTCGGCGCGGGCATTGTTGATGTGGCTGAGGTAGACACCCATGGTGGGGTGCAGGGTCACCGCCAGCAGCAGGTCGCGAAAATTGCCGAAGGCGTGGCTCAGCAGGGTGTCGTAGTAATTGCTCATGGCATAGGGTGAGATGAACAGCACATCGAGATTGTCCGACACCACGAAGATTTCGCTGAGGGCAAAGGCTACCCGCTGGCGCAGCTGGTCTTCTGCCGTCAGGGTCCGGTGCCACCAGGCCATGCGACTGAACACTCCCTGCAGGATGACCGGATCGAGGTCGAGGTCGAGTACGTCGAAGTCACCACGCGCCGCGCGAGTCTGCAGTTCGGCCACGACCGGGTCGTGGTAGGCGGGCGGCAGGGCGAACTGGTCCTCCAGCCAGGCGTCCTGGCCCCGGTCGGCGATGGTATTGATCTCGGCCCAGGGCATGCCGAAGGTCGCCCGGGAAGCGAGCCTGGCGGCTGCGTTTATGCCACGCAGGGGTTCCGGAGTGTCCGGGTCAACCGGCGCGGGGTCCCCGCCACCGGGGGCGGGCGTGTCAGGTGGGGCAGGGGATTGCGCGGTCTCGCTGCCACCGCCACCGCCGCAGCCGGCAACCACTGCGAAGGTGCCGGCGAGCAGCAGGCTGGCCAGAAGTCGG
Organism: Haliea sp.; assembly: GCF_040222615.1. Classification (GTDB taxonomy): domain Bacteria; phylum Pseudomonadota; class Gammaproteobacteria; order Pseudomonadales; family Halieaceae; genus Haliea. The sequence goes on along the minus strand of NZ_JAVKCQ010000082.1, from coordinate 10,810 downwards.
CGTGCCATGGAGTCGCCCTCAGTTACCCGTCAGCTTACCAGTCTAGTGGCAGCGCTGGCGCTTGTCGTGGGCAGAGTCGGGAAAAGTAGGGATTGGTGAGCCGCGCCGGGGGCAAGTCACCTTTGGCGGCGCCACGCGCGATGGCGGGGTGACCCTTGAGGCTGGGCCGGGGGACTACCGTGAATGGTGCCGGCGATCGGGCCGCTGGCGCCGGTCTTGTGGGATGAGCTCGCCGTCGACCGTAATGGGGAACATCACCGGTGGTCGTGATTGTCGGCGATCCTCGCGGTTGCGGGGCCGGTAGTCGCGGCCACTGTCGGCAACCAGCCCCAGGGGTTCGCTGTCGTCCTCGGAGACGTAGCGGCGGGCGGCCACGGTGAAGATGACAACCGATATCAGGAGAGCACCCAGCCCAAGTACAGCGATAATCGTCAGTACCATGTCCATTGCCTGCGTACCCCTTCCGGTTTTCTCGCTGCGTTGTTTATGGCAAGCAAGTTTTGCACCAGTCTTGCTGCTGGCTCACGTTATCAGAAGGTTACCCAAGCCGGGGCTGTAGCTCAAGGCGCGAAGCGGGGAGAACGTTAAAAAATCTGACACATTTGGGGTATGCCGGCGCCCGCGGGAGCCGGCTGCCGGGGGTGCCTGTCAGCGGGCACCCTTGCCGAACAGAATAACCTCTGCGGTTTGCAGCAGTACCAGGAAATCCAGGAACAGGCTGCGGTTCTTCACATAGTAGAGATCGTATTCCAGCTTGTGCAGGGCGTCCCGGGTGGAAGCGCCGTAGGGATAGTTGAGCTGGGCCCAGCCGGTAATCCCCGGCTTGACGCAGTGGCGTTTGTCGAAGAACGGGATCTCTGTCGACAGCTGGCGCACGAACTCCGGACGCTCCGGCCTCGGCCCCACCAGTGACATGTCACCGACCATCACATTGATTACCTGGGGCAGTTCGTCGATGCGCAATTTGCGGATGATATGGCCCACGCGGGTAATGCGCGCATCGTTGCTGGTGGCCCAGCGTGCCTTGCCATCGCTTTCCGCGTCCACCGTCATGCTGCGGAACTTCAGGACATTGAAGGTCCGGCCGTCCAGGCCCACCCGCTTCTGGCGGAAAATGACCGGGGCCCGCCAGCCATCTTCCAGCTTGATGGCGAGGATAGTGACCAGCATCAGCGGCCAGGTACCGGTCAGCAGCAGGAAGCCCGCCAGCAGGTCCATGCCGCGCTTGGTGAAGCCGTGGGCCCTGCCGCAGTTGAAGCCGTCGGCGTAGATGAACCACTCGGCCGGGGCTTCCTCCACCAGCACCTTGCTCGCCTCCTGCTCGAAGAAATCGAGAATGTTCATTACCTCGATGCCCCAGGTGCGGCAGCGCACCAAGTCGTCTGCCGGCAGGGTGCGCGGGTCATCCAGGGCGACCACAATCTGCTGGATATCGTGGTCCCGGGCGTACTCCGCAAGCGACTGGTCCGGGGTGAACACGTTCCCCGTGGTCACGGCGGTGTCCTCGTTGCCCCAGCGCACATAGCCGGCTACCCGAAAGCCGCGGCGGTCGCTCTTGCGCCGCATGCGCCCGGCAATATTGGCCGCGCGCTGGCCGCTTCCGAGCACCAGTACCTGGCGTTTGAACTGCTCCAGCTCAACCGTATTACTGAACACGAGCCGGGTGGTGAGGGCGGAAACGAAGGCGATCACCAGAGTGTAGGCGAGTACGCCGCGCCACAGCAGCAGGGAAGGCAGCAGGTAGAAGATGGCGGACATCGCCACCATGACCAGCAGCAGGGCGCCGCCCACGCGCAGCAGGACGCCGTTGGTACCCTCCCGCAGACGTGGCTGGTACAGCCCCATGGACGTCATCGCCAGCACGGTGATGACGGCGAAAATACCGGCTCGCACCGGCAGCGCGTTCAGGTGCAGCCCCAGCTGCACGGGCTCGCGCAGGTAATAGGCCCAGGTGGCCAGGTAACAGGCGCCGACGAACAACACGGCGTCCAGGAGCGCCAGCCAATAGTAGGCGATATGGACGTGGTGGTTGAAGACGCGTTTGGTTCCCAACAGGCTGCTCGCTATCATGATCGCTGACTCTCTGGCTCGTCCGGCTTTGCCGCCCTGGGTTCCGGTTTCGGTTCGCTCAGCAGGGACTTTTCAGTCTAGCAGGTGATCATGACATTTCCTGTGCGGTGTAAAATTTTGTGACAGAGGTCGCAGTTGGCTGCCTCAAAGCAGGAATTCGAGGGGGGGAGGGTGGCTGAGAAACTGATGGGGGCTGGCGGTATAGCCATAGGCACCGGACTGGAACAGGACCACCAGGTCGCCGATAGCGGCCCGCGGTAGCGGCATGCGCTCCGCCAGGATGTCCAGGGGGGTGCACAGGGGGCCGACGATGGATACGGTTTCCTCCTCATCGCTGTGGACGCGGTTGCCGATACAGACCGGATAATTCTTGCGAATTACCTGGCCGAAATTGCCCGATGCGGCGAGGTGGTGGTGCAGGCCCCCGTTGGTGATGAGGAACGTGTGGCCACGGGACACTTTTCTGTCGCTGATCGTGCAGACGTAGATGCCCGCTTCCGCAACCAGGTAACGCCCCAGTTCCATGACCAGTTCCACGCCGGGCAGTTGTTGGAGCGCTTCGTCCACCCGCTGCTGCAGATTGGCCACCACCGGCACCAGGTCCAGGGGTTCCTCGCCGGGAAAGTAGGGCACGCCGAAACCGCCACCAATGTTGAGCCAGCGGAAGGGCCTCGGGGCCTCCGCCGCCAGCCGCAGGGCGAGGGCGAAGGTCTTGTCGTGCGCCTCGATCAGGGCTTCCGGGCGCAGATTCTGGGAGCCACTGAATATGTGCAGGCCCACCAGGTCCAGTGGCAGCGCCGCGAGCTGTCGCATGACATCCGGCACCTGTTCGGCATCGATGCCGAAGGGCTTGGGGCCGCCGCCCATTTTCATGCCTGAGGCCTTGAGCTCGAAATCCGGGTTGACCCGGATCGCCACCGTCGGTGGCGTTGCCACGGTGCTGGCCAGGTCCGCCACCCGCTGCATTTCCGTGGTCGATTCGAGAATGATGATGACCCCGGCCCGCACTGCCGCCTCCAGGTCCTCCAGCGACTTGCCAGGGCCCGCGAAGCTGATGGTGGATGGATCGATGCCGGTGGCCAGGGCTGTGGCCAGTTCGGCGGCAGAGGCCACGTCGAGGCCATCCGTAAGTCCGGCCATGTGTCCTACCACGGCGGGCATCGGGTTGGCCTTGATCGCGTAGTGCAGGTGAATGGCTGCAGGCAGCTGCTCCCGCAGGGTCTGGACGCGCCGGGTCATCAATGCGCTGTCGTAGGCGTAGAACGGGCGGCCCCCGGCCCGCGCCGCCAGGGCGGTGAGCGGCTGGCCACCCAGCTGCAGGCAGTTGTCGACCACGGCGAAATTGAGCTGCGGTGCGTGCCGGGGGCGGCTGCGGGCCGGGCTGTCGGCGGCGCCGGTTGCGGGGTCGGTGCTGCTGGTCACGTCCGGGACTCCTCAAGCAGGTGTGCATACTCGGCGCCAAGGGCGCGCCGGTCGATCTTGCCATTCTGGTTGTGGGGCAGGGTGTCGCGCACCACGATTCGCGTCGGCACCATGAAATTGGGCAGCTCCCGCTGGCAGAAGGCCAGCAGGTCCGCGTCCAGGGTTGCCCGGTCGGCGCCGGCTGCCGGGGTGACTACCAGGGCGATGGCCTGCCCCAGCTGGGCGTGGGCCAGGCCCAGCGCCGCTGCGCCCGCCACCAGCCCCGAGTGGTAGGCAACTTCTTCCACCTCTGTGGGGCTGACACGGTAACCCGAGGTCTTGATCATGTCATCCTTGCGGGCGACAAAGTACAGGAAACCGTCCTCGTCGCGCGCCACCTGATCGCCCGACCATACCGCCAGCTCGGGTACCGGCAGGGCCGGGTCCTGCCCCGGGCAGGGCCGGAACCGCTCCGCGGTTTTCTCCGGGTCGTTCCAGTAGCCGAGGGCCACCAGCGCGCCCCGGTGCACCAGCTCGCCGGGCTCGTTGGGGGCGCACACCTGGCCCGCTTCATTGACCACCAGGATCTCGGCGTTGGGGATCGCCTTGCCGATCGACTGTGGCCGCGCGTCCAGCTCCTCCGGGGGCAGGAACGTCGAGCGGAAAGCCTCGGTAAGGCCGTACATCAGGTAGATGCGGGTGTGCGGCAGGCGCTGCTGCAGGGCGCGGGTACTGGCCACCGGCATGGCGCCGCCGGTGTTGGTGACGTAGCGCAGGCTGTCCGCGACCTCGGCGGGCCAGTCCTGCTGCAGCAGCTGGTTCCACAGGGGCGGTACCGCAGCCAGGCCGGTCACCCGGTAGCGGACCACCGCCTTCAACACATCACGCGGCAGCAGGTAGTCCATCAGCACCGCCGAGGCACCCACCGAGAAAGCGGTGGTGAGCTGGCTGAGGCCGGCATCGAAGCTCAGGGGCAGCACCGCCAGCAGCCGGTCTTCCGGCGTATTTTCCAGATACTGGGCAACGCTGCGGGCGCCCGCCACCATGTTGCGGTGGGACAGCACCACGCCCTTGGGATTGCCGGTGCTGCCGGAAGTATAGAGCAGCGCAAGCATGTCGGTGTCGATGCGGCGATGGGCGGGCCGCGCCGGAGCCGCCAGCAGGTCGCGCCAGGCGCGCAGGGTGATCGCGGGCAGCTCCCGGGTCAGGGCATCCACGCCTTCGGCGGCGAGCTCATCCACCAGTACCACGGTGTGCAGGTCCGGGCAGTGGGCCAGTTCCGCGGCCAGCAGCTGCAGGCGCTGGCCCGAGGTGACCAGTATCCGGGCCTGGCTGTGCTGCAGGATGTAACTGACCTGGCGCGGCTTGAGCAGGGGGTTCACAGGGACAAAACTGGCGCCAGCGGCGGCGGCGCCAAACATGGCCGCTACCGTTTCCGGCTGCTTTGGCAGATAGACGGCCACCCGCTCCGCCGCCTTGATGTCAGTCGCCAGCAGGCCGTGGGCAACGCCGCTGACATGCTGCCACAGCTCGGTGTAGTTGAGGGTGCTATTCCGGAACAGCAGCGCGGGCCGCTCGCCCTGAGTGGCTGCGGCTGCGGCAATGAACTCGTGGAGCAGATCCGCCACGTGCTGGTTCTCCCTGTGGGTGTTGTTTGCGCTGCCCATGCATTCTGGACTAAGGTTCTCCGGCGCCAGTGTTGCCCGCAGGGCCGCCGGCGGCAAGTGTCGAGTACCAGAAGTGTGATCCCGATCCGGCAGGAGTGCCATTATGAATCCGAATTCCCGTGCCCGCCATCTGGCCCGGCTGCCGGTGTTGCTGTTGTCACTGCTGCTCACCGCGCCCGCGGCGCTGGCCGACTCGCTGGCGGATGTCATTGAGCGAGTGCGGCCGGCCATTGTTGGGGTCGGCACCAGTTATCCCCCGCGCCAGCCCATCGGCGACAGGCGTCCGGACGTTCTGCGGGGGACCGGATTTGTCGTGGGCGATGGCCAGCTGGTTGTGACCAACTATCACGTGCTGCCGGAATTGCTTGACCACGATAATCAGCAGCGGCTGGCGGTGTTCACGGGGCGCGGCAAGGATGCACGGGCGCACGCCGCGGAGATTGTCGCCGAGGATCCCACCCACGACCTCGCCATCCTGCGCATTGCCGGTGGCCCGCTGCCAACCCTGGCGCTGGGTGATGACCGGGCGGTTCGGGAAGGGGATTCTGTGGCGTTTACCGGCTTCCCGATCGGTGCGGTGCTGGGGCTGTACCCGGTCACCCACCGCGGTATTGTCTCGTCGATCACCCCGGTGGCGCGCAGCGCGGACGGCGCGCGCGACCTCACCGCGGTGCAGTTACAGCGCATGCGCAATCCGTTTGCAGTGTTCCAGCTCGATGCCATCGCCTACCCGGGCAATAGCGGCAGCCCGGTGTATGATCCGGCCACTGGCCGGGTACTGGGTGTGGTCAATAGTGTGTTTGTGAAGGAGTCCCGGGAAGCGGTGCTGGAGCGGCCTTCGGGTATCAGCTATGCGATCCCGGTCACCTGGGTTGCGGAACTGCTGCAGCGTGTCACACCCTAAACCCGCACCGGCCACCGCTGCGGGGGAGCCGACACTGCGATGATCTGGTGGCGTCCCCGGCTGCGAGTGTTGTTTGTCTGCACCGCCAATGTCTGCCGCTCGCCCCTGGCCGAGGCGCTGCTGCGCCACCGGTTGCGGGCGCTTGGCCTGCAGCGGCGGGTGGCGGTGGCCTCGGCCGGCACCCGGGTCGGCCAGCCGGGCCGGCCACCGGACCCACGCCTGCGGAAACTCGCGCTGGAAGCCGGTTTTACCCTGGGGCGCATCCGCGCCCGCCAGCTGACGCCGGCCATGCTTGCGGAGAACGATCACGTACTGGTGATGGAGCCGGTGCACCTGGAGGAGCTGGCGGCGCTGTGCGCCGGCAGCGATCAACTTGCCAAGGCGCGGCTGCTGGGGGACTGTGAGTCCTCCTTGACGCCCGCAGCGGCGGCCATCCCCGATCCCTATTTCAGTGATTGGCAGGGGTTCTGCGCGGTGTATGAGCGTATAGAGGCGGCGTTGGACCTGCTGGTCTCAAATTTGCTGGTGGAGCTGGACACGCAGGCCTGAGCGACCGGCATCAGGGGCGCCGCTGCACCCGCACCGGCTCGCTGCCATCCGGCAGTACGTACACCACCTGGCGGTCATCGCCAACGGTCAGCAGCAGCGAACCGTCCACCCGCTGCAGCGCCATTGGCGGCAGTGCCTCAGCCGCGCTGGCGAGAGGGGCGGTGCGCATCACCACGAGGAATTCATGCCGGTGTTGCTGCAATCCCGGCTGCAGTTCCAGGCGCCAGGCGCCCGGCTCCGCGCCGCGTTCAGCGGCCAGGCGGCGGGCGGCTTTCTGTACCGTGCCGCCCTGGTCCTGGTTGCTGCCATCGACAAAGTACTCGAACCCGGGGCCACCGATTGCGGTCAGGCTGGCGTCTTCGGGCAGCAGCACCTGCCCGAGGAGTTGTCCCCCCGACATGCCGGTGCTGGCATTGGCGGCAACCGCGACCCGGAAACTGCGGCCGGCAATCGCAGGCTGTCCCTGGCTGTGCAGCAACCACTTCTTGCGGAAGGCGGGATTGGTACTGTCCACCTGATCGTGGACGATCACCAGAGCCTGCTCCCGGTCGAACAGGAAACTGCGCTGAAAATGGCGCACGCGGCGGCTGCGCTCGGCGAAATCACCGCGTCCGGAACGGCTGTTGGTGTAGGCCGGCGTGAGATCCGCGACCACCCAGGAAACGCCCTCGGTGTCGCCCTGGAGGACCTTGCCCACGGTCTGGTAGTGATCCCGCTGCTGGTACCAGTGGCTGTAGTCCAGGGGTGCCGAGCGCCCCCAGCCGGATCCCACCCGGCGCTGGCCACCGTCGTTGGCGATGGCGCGGCTGGCATCGCCTTCCCGGCGCGGTGGCATGGGCACGGTATCGTCAGGGTCGGTCACGGTGACGACGTTGTGGGCAATACTCTGGCTGGTGTAGATACGGTGGTGGTCGGAGCCGGATCGGTTGTAGAGCCCGCTGTCGATGGCCAGGGCCCCGCCGCTGAAGATGGTGAAGGCGCCCTGGTCCAGGTGCGAGTGCGACCAGTAGTTGTGACCCGCCCTGAAGCTCACGAAGGTGGTGTCCGGGTCCCAGGACGAGCGCGCCAGCAGCAGGCCGATGCCGTCGAACCAGCGGCTGGTGGGCAGTGCCTGGCGGGCATCGGGATCCGCCAGCGAGGCCCGGGACAGGGGCCCCCAGGGGTAGCCCAGTGGCGTGGGCAGCTGGGGCGGTTTGGCCAGGGTGTAGGCGGCGCGGTGGCCCAGTTCCAGCGCCAGTGGTGCCAGGTCGGGAATGTGGCGGCGGAAAAAGGCGGCGTCGCCCAGGCGGACGTAAGTGCCATCCGGGCGGGTGCGATGGACGGCGAAGTCGGCGAAGCCGCGGATGCCGGGCTCGCTGGCAAACAGGTCCTCGCCGGTGGCGTGGCGCCACAGGGCGGGCAGGCGATGGATGGCCTGGCCAATGCCGATGCCGACGTATTCGCCCCCCTCGTGCCAGCCGCCCTGCCGGCCCATGACCTGGCGCCATACCGGCAGCACCCGGTGGCGCCAGTAGTCGGTGGTGAAGCGCATGCAGTGGTCGTCGGCGCTGTCGCCGTGGCTGGCGATCGCGGCCATCATCAGCGCCTGCAGGGGACTGTTGTAGAGGTAGACGTTATAGGGTGACAGCGCGTACTTGTCGGTAATGGCGTGTACCTGGTAGGCGCAGGCGGCCTCCAGCTTCAGCAGCAGCGTCCGGCGTTGCTCCAGGCTCCAGTCGGGGTACAGCCAGTCATAGGCCAGCGCAAGCGGCGTCGTCTGGAGGTGGCCGCGCCAGTTTGGTTCCAGCGCCAGCAGCGCGGCGTGCAGGGCGTCCAGGTCCACCGAGCCGGGCTCGGCCCTGGCCAGCAGGATGCGCGAGTAGAACTCACCGGCGGCCGCCCTGCGCCGGTGCTTTGCCCAGAATCCGGGATTGTGGTTCTGCAGCAGCTGCACATCGGCGGGCATCGGGGCCGGCAACCGGGGGTGAGCCTCACGCCAGGCCGGAAACACCGGTGCCGGCAGTTGGTCGTCGGCGGGCAGTGTGTAGGGCGGGCGCTGGTCCCGGGTGCCGGTGGCGTAGAGTCCCCCCAGCAGCAACAGGCAGGCCACTGCGACCCATCCCAGTTGCCGGGTGGTGACTTTGCCTCGCCACCGGGTGCCGGTAGCAGCGCTAAAGGCAGCCGGCGCCCCGGGCCTGTGCTGTTGCTGCTGCCAGCCCCAGGCCGATGCCAGCCACCAGGCGGCGGCAGCGACCAGCACATCGGTCAGGTCCGGGTGGCGGCCGGGAATATACTGCTGCCACCACTCCAGCCCGAAGGCCGCCGCGGCGACAGCGCCGGCCAGCAGCGCGCGGCCATACCTGTCGCGTGTCCAGGGGTAGAGCGCCCAGGCCAGGGCGACGAAGACCCAGGTGGTCGCCAGCAGGTTGACCACTCCGTTGACGCTGTTCATGTGGCCGCGCAGGGGAATCCAGTTCATGCCGCGCAGGGCTGTGTCCTGGGCGGCCGGGAGCAGGGCGTCGTGCACGTGGAATGCCATCAGTGCCAGCAATACCGTCAGCCGCAGCAGGCTGACCGGAGCCCGCCGCAGCAGCCACAGCGCCGGCGCCGCCGCGGCAAGCGCGAGCAGTGCTTCCGTCGACAGCACCCGGCCCATGACCAGAACCTTGCCCGCCAGTACGGCGAGGGTCAGGCACAGCAGCCAGCGGACGCGCCGGCGGGCCGGTGCCAGGATGGCCAGGGCGAGACTGCCCACCGCCACCAGCATCAGCAGGTAGCTGGTCAGCCTGGCAACCTCCAGCGGTGCATGGCCGAGCAGGCTGGCCTTGAGGGGTGCCACCCCCGCCCTCAGATTGCCGATATCCAGGCTCGGCACCAGCGGCGCCCACTGGGCCAGCACCCAGCAGCTCAGGGCCAGCAGGCCGAGGCGACCGCTGGCCGGGTCCTGCAGCGCCCCGTGCACGCTCTGCAGCAGCCGCCGGGCCAGGGGCAGTCGCGTCGTCAGCCCGGCGCCCAGCGCCCCCAGCAGGCTGCCGGCACTGTTCAGCAGCAGGTCGGCGAGGGAGCTGACCCGGTTGGGGAGATAGGTCTGGCCGAATTCAAGGACGGTGGACAGCAGCACGCCGCTGGCTGTTGCCAGCAGCAGGCGCCGCACCAGACCGCCGGGCAGGCAGAGCATCGCCAGCAGCCCGAACGGCAGGTACACAATGAGGTTGAGAATGAAGTCGGAGCGCGGCACCCGCGCCGGCCGGTCCAGCGCCAGGAAGGCCTCCAGCCCGCCCAGGTTCCAGTCCCAGCGCTCCAGGGGAAACCAGGTGCCGTAGACCAACAGGCAGGTATAGGCGATCCACAGCCAGGGTAGCGGGTTGCGCGCCGGCTGGTTCATCAGCGGCCGCTGACCGGCCTATTTGAGGGCATATTTCTCCAGCATGGAGTACAGGGTGGGGCGGGTAACGCCGAGCAGATTGGCGGCTTCGGACACATTGTCGCCGGCGTGGCCAAGGGCCCGGATGATGGCGTCGCGCTCGGCGGCCTCGCGTATCTGGCGCAGGTTCAGGGGCATGTTTTCACCCGCGGCCACTGCGTCAAGTTCCAGGTCACTGGCAGTCACCTGGGAGCCCTCGGCCATGATGGCGCCGCGCTTGACCCGGCTCTCCAGCTCCCTGACATTGCCCGGCCAGCTGTACTGCTCGATGGCTGCCAGCGCTGCGGCATCGAAACTCAGGCTGCCGGCACCGAGTTCACTGGCGAAGCGCGCCAGGAAGGCCTTGGCCAGTACCGGGGCATCGCCGGTGCGGTCTTTCAGGGCCGGGATCTGGATGGTCATTTCGCTGACGCGGTAGTACAGGTCCTCGCGGAAGCGTCCATCCCGCATCTGCTGTTCCAGGTCCTGGTGGGTCGCGCAGACGATGCGCACGTCCACCGCGATCTCCTTGCGCCCGCCGATACGCTCCACCACCCGCTCCTGCAGGAAGCGCAGTAGTTTCGCCTGCAGCTCCAGCGGCAAATCGCCGATCTCGTCGAGGAACAGGGTGCCCTCGTGGGCGTATTCAATCTTGCCTGCTGTCTGCTGGTTGGCGCCGGTGAAGGCGCCCTTTTCGTAGCCGAACAGTTCGCTCTCCAGCAGGTTTTCCGGGATCGCGGCGCAGTTGATCGCCACCAGGCGCTTGCCGGCCCGCGGGCTCAGTTCATGCAGGGCGCGGGCGAAACGCTCCTTGCCGGTGCCGCTGGCGCCCAGCAA
>NZ_JAVKCQ010000081.1:0-47636 GCF_040222615.1 Haliea sp. | reverse complement strand
GTCGCTGCGTACACTGGCGGAGGCGCTCAACGCACAGACACTGTTTTCGTTTGATGTCGTCCGTGCGGTGGAGGCGCCCGCGCTGTCGGGGGTCTACACGCCCACTCAGGCCCTTGAGGTCCTGCTCGCTGGCTCCGGTCTTCATGGCCGGATCAATGACAAAGGAGTGATCCTGATCTGCCGGAAGGCAGACTGCACTCCCGGTGAGGGGACCAAACAGATGCAAAAGAATGAGCGTGGCATATCCGCCCCAACGGCTCCGTTGCGGCCGCGAGGGTTTCTGCTGACAGCGCTGGCTGCCCTGTTCAGCACCTCGGGTGTTGCACAGGACAATAGTGTGGAGGGCGCCCGAGCCCTCGAAGAGGTTATTGTCACCGCGACGCGTCGCGGCGAATCACGGCTCCTGGATACGCCGATCGCTATCTCGGTGCTCCAGGGATCAGACATCGAGGACAACGCGGTATTCCAGCTTGCGGATGTGCTCAAGGACGTTCCAAGTGTCGGGACGTTTACCTACTCGCCGGGAGACAGCGCGGTACAGATTCGGGGAATCTCCGCCTTGAGCGGTGCGTCCACCGTTGGCTATTACCTAGATGAGTTCCCCTTCCCTGCGGTGAACTCGATTGTCCTGCCTGATGTAGATCCTTACGACCTGCAGCGTCTTGAGGTACTTCGCGGCCCGCAGGGAACCCTGTACGGCGACGGGTCCATTGGGGGTACGGTGCGTATTATCACACAGGATCCTGACCTGGATGGCTTCCAGTTCAAGGCATCGGGCAGCTACTTTGATGTTAGTGATGGCGGCAGCAACGATGCCATCAACGCTGCCATCAATGTCCCTATCGTCGCCGACAAGCTCGCTTTCCGCGGTGTTGCCTCGCGCAGGAACTTCGGGGGCTTCATGGACAACGGCACCACTGGCGAGGAGGATATCAACAGCGCCGAGATCGAGTCCTATCGCGGCAAGCTGAAGTACCAGGCCTCAGACAACCTTTCCATTGTTGCCACGGGCTGGTTCAACGACAGGGTGCAGGATGGACGCAACTTCGGCAGCGAGGACCGGATTGCGAGGACCGAATTCGACAAGGCGGACAGCAGCTACGACCTGTACAACCTCACGGTTACGTACCAGGCCGGCTCGCTGGATATCATCAGTTCGACATCGCTGTTTGCAAGCGACGCCGTCCGGGACGCCATTTTCCCACTGATCGGTGGCGAATTTCTCTTCGTGGATGACAACAGTAACGACACACTCACTCAGGAACTGCGTTTCAACAAGGGGCTGAGCAAGTCTTTCAGCCTCAACGGCGGCTTTATTTACACAGACACAACTATCGACACCGTTCAGTCAACGGATTTCGCAGGCTTCGCGCAGGACGTCGTCTCGGAACTGTCTTCCGAGAACTGGGCCGTCTTTGCTGAATTGCATCACTACAGCATGAATGATCGCCTGGAGCTGACCTTTGGCATGAGGTACTACGAGGATGACAGGTCGTTAAGCGAAATTTCTGAATCTGTGTTCATGGGTGTTCCGCTGGGCAGGACCGACTTTGGCGTAAACGCCGCTACCTTTGATGCCGTTACACCGAAATTCAATGCCTCCTATCAGCTATCGGGTGGCGCGCTCCTCTTCGCCTCCGTGGCCAAGGGGTTCAGACCCGGCCAGCTCCTCCCCGGCAGCTTGTTGCAGCAGGCAGAGCAGTTTGGCGTGACGGTCGAACCGGGGCTCGATCCCGATGAAGTGTGGAATGTTGAGTTCGGGTACAAGAATTCAATGCTGGACGATCGGCTGGTGCTCGATTTGGCGGCCTACTACATCGACTGGAGCGACGTGCAGATCGTCATTCCAATTCTGGGCGGATCGCTCGGGGTTCCACAGAATGGTGCCGATGCAGAGGTGTTCGGTGTTGAATTCGGCATTACGGCGCGGCCTACAGAGCGCCTGACATTCACGGCGAACGGCAATTTCAACACGGCCGAGTTTGTGGACGATATTCCCGCGCTCAACATCCAGAGTGGTGATCAATTGGACAACAGTGTTCGTGAGCAATTTGCTGCCGCGGTTGACTATGTCTTGCCGCTGCCGGAATTGGGGGTCCGCGGTATCGCCAGTACCTCCGTTCAATGGAATTCGGCGAGGGAGATCCGCGGTTTCGGCGTACTCGATACCGCGGACGACATCACCAATGTCGGGGCGCGTATCGGCGTCGAGGCCGATCATTGGGGCGTCTACCTGATTGGCACCAACCTGACCGACGAGACGGGGGCGACGGGCGGTACGGGTGGAAATTTCCTGCTGCGCATGCAGCCTCGCAGTATCGGTATCAGCGCCCGGGTCGATTTCTAATCAGCGAACGGGGTTCTGATTCATACAACAGGCTGCTTTGGCTATCAGGGCAGCCTGTGTAGCTGTTAAAGCTGCGCTGGCTGAGCGACAAAGGTATACGCACAATGAATGAATTCACCAAGCTGGCGGCTCGTCGCCTCGTTCTTTTGGCTTTCGCACTCTTGCCTGGCAGTTACGCATTGAGTGCGTCCGAAGCTACCGACGCTCCAGGCACGGTTCCGTTCGAGGCGGGCCCCTACGGTGTTCGTGTAGAGCGCAGCCATTTCGTACCGATGCGTGACGGTGTGCGGTTGTCGACCGATCTGTATTTTCCTGAGGATTATAAAGGCAAATTGCCGGTCATCATCGAGCGCACGCCCTATGACAAGGGGGCTCGTCGCAACGCCAACCCCCACGACCCGATCTCACCGGCCAGTCAGGCCTACTATTTCGCCAGTCATGGCTACGCGGTTGCAGTGCAGGATCGGCGCGGAAAGTTCGAGTCCGAAGGTAAGTACGTCGTATTGAACAACGATGTCGAGGATGCGCACGACACGCTCGACTGGTTCGCGGAGCAGAGCTGGTTCAGCGGTTCTGCCTCGATGATAGGGTGTTCAATTCCGGGTGCGAACACCATTAAGGCCGCACAAACGCTACACCCGGCCCTCAAGTCCATTGTTCCGCAGTCAGCTGCTACTGGTCATGGCACGGCAGGCGACACCATGGCCAAGTTCTGGATTCGTGGTGGGGTACAGAATCTTGCCATGCCTCTCTGGACCCACTTTTCCGGCTCGAAGCTGTTCTTCCGTCCCCCGTCTCCCATGAAACGTGAGGAGTACCTAGCAGTGCGGGACTTCTTTGAGCCTGCACCCAGTGTCGGGTCCCTGAGTGAAGTAATCAGCGAGGACGGCGAGCTATCCGCCCGCTGGAAAGAGGCCCTCATGCATTTGCCGCTGGTGGAGATCGATGATGTTCTCGGCTCTCCGCCGAGCGACTGGGATGATCTGGCGTCGCGTGCGCCGATGGATCCCTGGTGGGATGGCGGTGACTACCTGGAAGACGAAACACCTGTGAATGGAGCGGCGCTGCACATCAACTCCTGGCATGACTACGGTGTGAACGAAACCTTCCTGCAATACCAGCATTTTCGGGAAAAGGCAGCGTCCGGGTGGGCACGGGACAACCAGTTCGTCATCATTTCTCCCCTGTCACACTGCAATGCTGAAACCGTATCGACGAGCGCGCGTATTGGAGACCGTGAGTTGGGCGATGCGCGCTTCGATTTCTGGGGAACCTATCTCCGCTGGTTCGATTACACCCTGAAAGGCATTGATAACGGGATTGCGGCTATGCCTCGCATCCAGTATTTCCTTCCCGGCGCCAACGTCTGGCGCACAGCGGAGGAATGGCCGCTACCTGGCACGCAGCGCACCAGGCTGTTCCTGGACAGCGGTGGCGCGGCCAATACGCGCCTGGGCGATGGTCGTCTGATTTTCTCCGTGCCGACGAGTGCTGGTGAGGACAGGTACACCTACGATCCTGCTGATCCTGTCTATACCGGGCTGAAGGCTGTGCAACAGGGTTCTTTCGAGGCGTCCTCCCTGGAGATGCGCGAGGACATTCTGGTCTATAGCTCAGATCCCCTGGAAGAGGCCCTCGAGATCACGGGCGAGCTGCGCGCGAGGCTCTGGTTGTCTGCCGATGTACCCGATACGGACCTCGCCGTGAAGCTCCTGGATGTCTATCCCGACGGTAGGGCGTATCCGATACAGGAAGGCTATCTTCGATTGCGTTATCGCGAGGGCTACGATCGTGAAGTCATGATGGAGCCCGGAAAGGTGTACGCGATCGATCTGGACATGTTGGTCGCAGCCAATCTGTTCAAGGCCGGTCACAGAGTGCGCATTGAAGTGACCAGCTCGAACTTCCCCAGCTATGGTCGGAACCTCAATACCGGCGGTAATAGCGCCCTCGAGTCGGAACACCAGCCCGCGCGGGTAACGATTTATCATGGGCCTGGCACGTCGTCCTATATCGAATTACCTGTTGTCCCTGAAAGCGCGTGAAACAACACGGGCCCCGAAGGGACGATGGGGATGGGAATCATCTGTAATTACCGGAGAAACGGAATGAAGCGTTTTGCCTTTGCATTGTTCGCAATATTCGGCGTCACTGCGTCGACTACCGCAGCAGAAATAGCTATTTCACCGAAGGACAGGTTGTGGCTCGATACCCTGGACGTTGAAGTCACGGGCGCGGCGCCAGGAGCGCGCGTGGTAGTCGAGGCAAGCATGGAGGATCTTGCCGGTTCGATCTGGACATCCCGCGGCACGTTTACCGCGGATATCGACGGCCGGATCAGGACTGGCGATAGTGCGTCTCATGAGGGCACCTATACCGGTGTCGACCCCCGGGGACTCATCTGGTCGATGCTCCCTACAGATTCCGAAGGGCTGAATACCTGCGCTGAAGCCGACTGCATGCCGCAGGACGTGCCGATTTTTCCGGCCCTGTCTGTGATGAAGCCGACGACGATAAGCTATCGAGCCATTGTCGAGACCTCGGTGGACAGTGAAAGTACCGAAACGGTCACCACATCAGGAATATCGCGCTATGCCGCGGTAGACGTGCGTCGTGAGGTAGTCCAGTCTGGATCGTTGCGCGGGGTATATTTCAGTCCCCCCGGTGAGGGGCCTCATCCCGCTGTTGTGGTCATAACCGGCTCCGGCGGCGGCGTGAGCGAGAGAACCGCGGCACTTCTTGCCTCCCACGGTATTGCCGCGTTTGCGCTCGGCTATTTCAACTATCAAGACAGACCGAGAGGACTCACCAACATACCGCTGGAGTATTTTCGCGACGGACTGGACTGGCTGCGGAGTAAGGCCGGCGTCGACAGGGTTGGGCTCACGGGTGTGTCCCGCGGGGGAGAAGGTGTCTTGATTATCTCATCGACCTTTCCAGACCGAGTCGGCGCGGTAGTCTCCAGCGTGCCGTCAAATGTCGTCCAGCCGGGTTGCTGCGGTCCCGGCGATATCTCCGAACCTGCGTGGACGCTCGCCGGGGAGGCCCTGACATCAGCCCCCTACCGCCTTAAGCTGGGAGAGAGCTTTGCGACACGGTTTGCGTCCGAAGAGGATGCTCCCAGCTGGCGCAGGTTTTATCTCCCCGGCATGTTGGCTGGGGGTGACGCTGCGATCGAAGTTGAGCATATCGACGGGCCGATCCTGTTCATTAGCGGCGACGCCGACGTCTTATGGCCGGGCGATATTGCAGCTGATTTAATGATGCGCCGTCTCGCCGAGAAGGATTTTTCCCATAGCACCGAGCATTTGAAATTTACCGGCGCGGGTCACACTGCCGGTGGGGCTCTTCCGGTCACGTCAATGACCTCGCGAACGATGCATCATTCTCTGGCTGATGCCTGGATTGCTTTTGGTGGCACGCCGGCAATGAATGCTGCATCAACAAGGGGATTTTTACGGCAGGTAGAGTTTTTCAAGACTTATCTCGCCCCGGGCGGATGAAGCGTGCTCCACAGCGTCTTCGCCAGCCATGGTCGTAACCTCAATACGGGCGGAAACAACGCCCTTGAACCCAGGTTTCAGTCCGCTGGTGTGACGGTTCATCATGGTTCCGCAATGCAATCATATATAGAATTGCCTGTGAGTGTCGAACAGATATGAAGTATGTTGCCTGGTCACCTACTGCGACTATGCAGAGCAGAATCGCGTTTATCGCATTCCATATAGCTATTTTGATTTCTTTGGGGTGTTCAATGCTTCGATCAGCGGCCGTTGCAGAGGAGCTTTCCCCTGCAAGACTTGATCATCTGGTCCTGACTGTACCTGATGCCAGGGGCGTTGTTGAAGCCCTTGAAAAGGCCTTGGGCGCTGATTTCGAGTACGGAGGAGTGCATCCCCGGCTCGACACAGAGAATTACTTGCTTGCAATAGGCGAGCTCGTGTATCTGGAGGTGCTTGCTCCCCAAGGCGGCAATCCTGCATTACTTCCTTTCGCGGCAGCTTTACGAGCCCAACGCAGTCCTGACCTTCCTGCGTTTGCGGTGTCTTCAGAGAACTTAGAACCACTTAAAGAGCGGTTGGAAGAGCTCAGCATACACACCTCTGCGATAACCAGGTCTTCCCGAAGAACTTCAAGTGGCGCTTTGCTTGAGTGGAAAGGGATGTACATCTTGTCAGAGGAATACAAGGGGTTAGTCCCATTCGCAATTGAGTGGGTGGCAAATTATCACCCGACTCACAGTCTTGTGAGAGTGGCGAATCTGGTCTCGTTGAATGTGACTCACCCTAACCCAGAGGGGCTGCGCAATATTTATGACGCTATTGGGCTTAGTGTTCCTGTTTACTTTGGCCCAAAGGCAGGCGTTGTGGCGAGAATTGCCGGTAGGAATGATTCTGAAGTTTTACTGATCGGGAGCGGGGCCGGCTTCGAAGTTAAAGAATAGGCCATCTGGAGGAGATTATTATGTTCACCTGGGTAAAAAATTGCGCGATTGTTCTTTTCTGCATTGCGTTGCCGCTGGCTGCGGCTGATTACACTACTCTTGACGACCTGGGACCCTACGAGGTGCGTGTCGAGCGGAGTCACTTCGTGGAGATGCGCGACGGCGTACGCCTGTCCACGGACCTGTACCTGCCGGTCGCGGCGGAGCGTTCGCTGGGAACAATCCTGGAGCGAACTCCCTATAACAAGAACAGCGACCAAACTGGTTCGATTACCAAGGCGCGATTCTTTGCGAGCCATGGTTTCGTTGCCGCGCTGCAGGACAAGCGCGGCAAGTATGAGTCTGAGGGCGAGTACCTGACTACCGCCAACGATGTCGAGGACGGTGACGACACGATCGACTGGATTGCCAGGCAGGACTGGTCAAATGGCAAGGTCGGGCAGATGGGCTGTTCCTACCCCGGCTTCACCACGTTCATGAGCGCGCAGAGTATGAACCCGCATCTGGCTGCGATCATCCCGCAGTCAGCGGCGATGGCGACCGGTTCCATGGCGGGCCGCTATTCGCTGCTGTGGCGCCGCGGGGGGACGGTCGCTCTCAGTATGGCGGCCTGGCACGCAACCGCGGGCTCCAAAATCTATTATCGGCCGCCGCCGGGACTGAGCCGGGAAGAGTTTCTCGATATCGTGGACCATTTCGATCCGGTGCCCAAGAACTACAACATGTCGTCTTTTGCGGACCTCGAGACCCTGCAAAAATTTCAGAAGGCCTACTTCACGCTGCCAGCCAGGGACATCCTCAAGGGCTTGGATGCGCCGCCGAACGATTTCGTCAAGCTGAATTCGATTCCGCACTACGACAAGTTTTGGGATGAACTCGGCTACATGACCGATGACACGCGCATTGATGTACCGGCGCTACACATCAACTCATGGCATGATTACGGTGTCGCGGAAACACTGATCCACTTCAATTTTTTCCGCGAGAACGCCGTATCTAAACAGGCCAAAGAGAATCAGTACGTTATTATCGCGCCGACCCAGCATTGCCAGGCCGAAACGGTCTCGGAGCACACTGTGGTCGGCGATCTGGATGTGGGCGACGCGCGTTTCGATTTCTGGGGCACCTATCTGCGCTGGTACGACCGCTGGTTGAACGGCAATGATTCCGCACTCGAAGGGATGCCGAGAGTCCAGTATTACAACATCGGTGCCAACGAATGGCGCAGTGCAGACAAATGGCCGCTTCCGGGGACCCGCTACACCAGGTTTTATCTTGACAGCGACGGCTCCGCGAATTCCCGCTGGGGCGACGGTCGTCTGGAGCGTGATACGGACCATTCAGGCAGCAACAGTGACAGCTATGTTCACGACCCAGCAGCGCCCTTCACGACCCTGGTAGCGACCACGGGGGTGGACACGGATGTCTGGTTCGGTGGCTCGCGCGACCGCCGCGAGATTGAGACGCGCAACGATGTGCTGATCTTCGATACGGCGCCGCTGGAAGAGGCGCTGGATGTTACCGGTCCTGTGAAGGCGGTGATCTACCTTTCATCGAGCGCTGTTGATACGGACCTCGATCTTACCCTTGTGGACGTATTCCCGGATGGGCGCGCCATGGGCGTGTACCAGGGCACACTGCGGGTGCGTTACCGCGAGGGATTGGACCGCGAAGTGCTGATGGAGCCGGGCGAAGTTTACCCGGTGGAGGTGGACATGAATGCCATTTCCAATACCTTCCTGCCGGGCCACAGGGTTCGCCTGGAGGTGGCCAGTGCCCGCTATCCGAATCACGACCGCAACCTCGGCACCGGGGGAGACAACTTCACCGAGAGTGAGGGCGTGGTGGCGAATAATACCATCCACCACAGCAAGGATTATCCCTCGCACCTCGTGTTGCCGGTTGTTTCACCCAAGCAGCGATAAGCTGCCACGCTCTGGCCGCTCGATTCTTGCCTACTGTGCGGCGCTATTGGCATGCGCCGCCAGCAGTACTTCAAGATGCGCCAACAACGCCTTGCGATCGATTTTCCGCGTCCCACCAAGTGGCATCGCATCGAGGATAACCACCCGCCGGGGATGGGCGAATGCAGGGCCGTTGTCCAGCGTGAAGCGCTTGATCTCCTCTTCATCGCTGTGCGCCCCGGGCGCCAGCACCACAAAGGCCGCCGGTGCCTGTCCCTTGGTGGTATGGGGCATGGGGATAACAGCCGCCTGGGAGACAGCGGGATGCTTCTCCAGCAGCGCTTCAACCTGGCCCGGGTAGATGTTTTCCCCGCCGCAGACGAACATATCGTCCTCGCGGCCCACAAAGTAGAAGAAGCCGTCCTCATCCCGGCGCATGATATCGCCGGTGCGGTACCAGCCTTTAGCGAAGGCTTTGGCGTTGGCGTCCGGGCGGTTCAGGTAGCCGGGTGAGACCGCGGGCGTGCGCAGCTCAAGCGGTCCCTCAACATCCGATCCATTGCTGAAACGCCAGTCGATATCCGCTACCGGATAACCGATGCTGGTAGGCGGGCGCGGCAGCCCCAGCGGATGATCCCTGAATGCAATAGGGCCAGCTTCCGTGGTGCCATAGCTGTTGCGGATCGACGCCCGGGGAAAAAGCTCGCGCACCTGCGCTACCAGTGTCTCCGAGACCGGGGAGGATCCCAGGAACACCTGGGTCACATGCGCCAGCGCTTCTGCCGGCGGCCGGTTGGATAGCTGGGCTGCCAGGGCGAACATGGTCGGTACTCCGGTGACGTAACCGATGCCGTGGTCGGCAATCACCTGAAGCCAGGTGGCAGCGTCAAAGCGCGGCAACAGGTGAATGACCATGCGATTGGAGAGCGCCATGGTGGCCAGGAAGAAGCCGTTCATGTGATAAAGCGGCGTGGCCACCGCGATACGCTCCGGCTCTTCGGTATTAAGGTCTGTAAAATAGTGTGTCAGCGCCCAGCATTGACCGTGGTGGGTCAGCGGTACGCCTTTCGGCACGCCGGTTGAGCCGGAAGTGTACAGTACTTCGGCGATATCCTCGGAGCCCGGCTGGAAACATGAGAAGTGGGCGAGATTGTCGTCAGCGGAGAAAAGGCCATCGTCGTCCAGGGAGATCCTCGTGAGCTCATCTGGCAGGTCCGCCAATCCGGCCTCATGGAAACACCAGGTGCAGGCAGCATCCTGGATCACATGCGTCCGGGTATCGGCGGGCAGCGCAGGATTCAGCGGCACTGCGACCGCTCCCAGCCGCATGACGGCCAGGTAGGCCAGCAGATAAGGCAGACTGTTGCCGCCGAGAAGCAGCGCCCGCTCACCCAGTTGCATCCCAGCCCGCTGCAGCCGGTTGGCAACTGCGTTTATGCGCTTGTCGAACTCGCGGGCGGTCAAATGCTCCAGCGTGCGACCCTGTGCATCAAGGGCTACCAGCGCTTGTTTATCTGCCTGCGCTGGCAGGCGCAGGCAGTCGCCCAGATTGGTGAAGGCAAGGTTCATAAGCGACTCACGGTTGCAGCAGGATCTTGCTGAAGACCTCGCGGTCCTCCAGCATGCGCTCGGCCTCGGCGGCTTCGCTCACGGGGAGTATCTTCTCGACTACGGGATCAAGCCTGCCTTCGGCAATGAGTGCCACCAAAGCTTCAAGGTCGCTGCGCTGCCAGCCGTCCGACCCCAGCATCTGGTGCTCGTAGCTCCACCAGTAGCGTGCGTCGATCTGCAGGTCATAGCCGGCGGTCGCGCCGCAGGTGAGGATGCGGCCGCCCTTGCCAACGCAGCGCTGCGTGTCGAACATCGTGTCGCCGCCGGTGAAGTTCACGGCGACATTGACCCCGCCACTGCCATCCAGCCGTGGTTTACCGAATACGGACTTCACGCCCTCCCGGAAAGGCGACTCGTTGTAATTGTGGACATGGTCGGCACCGATCTCCCGCAAGCGTTGCAGTTTGTGTTCACTGCTGGCGCAGGCAAGAACTTCGCAACCCATCAGCTTCGCTATTTGTACGCAAGCCACGCCAACACCACCGCTGGCGCCGAGCACCAGAACCTTTTCACCGGCACTCACTTTGCCAATGGTGACCATCATGCGCCAGGCGGTGCCATAGGCCAGTGGCAGGCTGGCAGCAGCCTCAAAACTGACATTGTCGGGTAACTCGATGAGATTTTCTGCGGGCACGGCCACCTGCTCGGCCCGACCGCCATCGACGGTCTCGCCGATCATGTGGGGCTTTCCGTCCTGAAAATAAACCGGGTCCACAAGTGCGCGCTTGCCCTGCCACCTAGGATCGACGCCGGCGCCAAGGGTCACAACGGTACCGGCAATGTCCGAGCCGACGATGACCGGCAGCTCCAGATGTATGCCGGGCATACCCCGGCGGGTGAAGACGTCGTGGAAGTTGACGGCACACGCTGCGACGGCCACCACTACCTGGCCAGTATCAGCGGTCGGTGCGGGATGGTTTTCGCGAAACTGCAGCATTGAGCGGTCGCCGTGGGCGAAAGTGAGTGTGGCTTTCATTGAAACTCCTGCGCAGGGACGATTCTCGTGTTCATTGTTCCCACAGATTACCGCCGCTATTACAGACCGGCTACGTATAACGGTTGAAAGACTGTCGCAGATAACTTTCGCGATTTCGGCGACAGTGTGTCGACTACCGCAGCGGAAATAGCTATTTCATCGAGTGACAGGGTATGGCTCGATTCCTGCGCTGAAACCGAGTGCATACTGCGGGACGCGCCTTTGTTTTTTATCAACTACCGCTAGAGACGCACGGTTTGCTTGGCGCGTGGTGTCTCACAGTTTTCTGATGGCTTATCGCTTTTCCGGAGCGAGGTGAAAGTATTTCATCCGACGGAATAAGTAAATTTTTCTGTTATGCCGCGACAATTGACTGCGACATGCAATAGGCAGGGTGGAAAGGTTAAAGTAGCTGCCTCTGTCTCTTGTTACCGCACAGATTGCAACGGTGCCGGAAAGCACGGCACGGCTTGTGGGTCAGACGATGCTGCCTAGAAACGCATCTGCTTTCTTTAAAGTGCACGACAGATCATTAAGCATGTAAGTAAAGGAGAATACTGTGACGCCAGTGCTATCAAGCTCGCGATCCGAGGCTTTCGTTACCGATGAGCTCAAGATCTACGCATCCGGGCTGACGCCCGGTGAGCAAGTCAGGATTTCGGCACATCTGACGGACATGGCCGGTGTGGAGTGGGTATCTTACGGTGACTTTATTGCGGATCATGAGGGGCGTGTAGATTTGAGCGAGGCCCCAAGCGAGTCAGGTACCTACACCGGTGTAGATGTCGGGGGACTCTTCTGGTCAATGCGGCCGGGCGCCGGAGGTGGGAGAGAATTTGTTGCGCAAGCCTCGGCAAAAGCCCACAAGTTAGGTCAGCCGGACCTGGAGCCAACCGAAAATTACGATGTGATATTTAACCTGGCGAGGGACGATGACAGACTCGCCGACTGCAAAGTCCGTTTTAAACGACTGTCTAAGGGCATTCGTCAGGTTTCTCTATCCGAAGGCTCCCTGCGTGGCCAGGCCTTCATGTGGGAAGATCGCTCGGTCTCTCGTGGAGCGATTATGTGCCTTACCGGCTCAAACGGTGGTGTGGAGCTTAGCTATGCGCCAGCGCTCGCATCCGCGGGGTATGATGTTCTAAGTCTTGCTTACTTTGCATACAAAGACCTCCCTTCGGGCATTGCGGCGATTCCACTTGAGTACTTCGAAGCGGGATTCCAGTGGATGCAGCGGACCTTTGGCGTCGATCGAGTTGGGGTGCAGGGTGCATCGCGAGGCGGTGAATTGAGCCTGCTCCTGGCGGCTCACTTTCCGGAGTATGTGTTGAGCGCGGTTGCATTTGTCCCGATGTATGCGTCGGCCTCTTCGTTTGGGGGTGAGGATAGTGCTATCGGGCCTAGTTGGACGCTGGGCGGGGAAGATATTCCTTACGCGATGCCTACGACAGAAATGAATATTGATGAGGCGCGTCGTCAGAGTGAAGGGGAGCCTCACGGCCTCGCGATGTCAGAGATGTATATGCAGGATTTCGACCGCCCTGAAGTCAGGCAGTCGTGCGCTATTCCTGTCGAGCGGGCGCGGGCTGACTTACTGCTAGTGTCTGGCGTGGATGATCAGATGTGGCCGTCGCATTGGGGTAGTGATCTGGTGGTCAATCGACTTCGTGCCAAGGGCTATGCCCTAGAGTACCGGCACCTGGCACTCAGAGAAGCCGGCCACCGAATAATGCCTCCAAATACGGTGACCACATTTGCGCATCTCGTCCTCCACGACGTTGCGGACTTATTTCTCGCCTGCGGAGGCACGCCACATGGCGCGGCGTTGGCGGGTCGCAGGGCCTGGACTGCGATCATTGAGCATTACGCTCGTGTCTTTGGAGACGAGGCGCCTCCATCCCCTTAATCATGAATCATCCCCCCGACAGTGGGTTCTGGAGACTACATGGAAATCATCGATCAAAAACAGTGCACGTTTACTGCGAACACTGACGTAGTATGGGTTCGTTCGTCGGCGAATGGGCATCTATACCGGGTCACGGTTACCCGCCCGCTTGTGCCCAACGAAAACACGCAAAAAGTCCGCGGGCTGATCGTCGTTGATGGGGACCATATGGCTGGCTTGCTTGTCAGTTCGGTCAACATCATGGCTATGGCAGGTGAGGTGCCTCCCACTGTGGTCGTATCGGTCGGCTATCCGCTGGATACGGAAATACCCTGGATGGTGCAGAGAGGTCGCGATCTAACACCGACGCGATTTCTTCCCTACGAGCGATTTACCGAGAAGACACAGGGAGATGCGGGCCCCGCATCAGGGGGGCAGGTTCATTCCTGGAATTTCTGACAAAAGAACTCATGCCGCATGTCGCGTCAAACTATGCTGTCGAACCTGACGAATGGACGCTTACCGGCGCCTCCCTCGGCGGTTTGTTCACGGTTTACGCGCAACTTATGGCGGCTACCGCTTTCCGCCGTTTTAATGCTGTTTCTCCGTCTCTATGGTGGGACAACGGCTGGGCATTCGCGCAGGCCAAAAAATTTCTAGCGGAGCCGTCAACAGTCGACGCTGCAATTTATCTCTCAGCGGGCGAGTTTGAGTCAGCTGAGTCTCTGGCGGCACTCAAACAAACAATGCCACCTGACCTGCTCGCGGTATTTCGCGATTGCTTTGAATGTAGAGGCACTGCGCTCGATATGCCGATCGATGCACATGAAGTGGCATCTATGCTGCGACAGAAGGCTGGACTTCAGGTCAATGTCAAAACAATGCCCGGTGAGTCCCACACGAGCGTGATGGGTGTGGCTCAGAGCCACGGATTACGTTGGCTCCACAAAGTCACCAATCGTGGACAGGGATCCTCGTCATGATGGTGTCACTGAGCCGGCCGTGCCCGTCTGTGCCGGCAAGTCGCCGCTGCTGTTTCTTTGTGATGACTCGCCGACCATTGCCACAATGGATCAGGAGGCTCGCTAGCCCAGCGGTGGCAAGCGCTTTCTCGGCCCATTGATGCAGTGGCGCTGACCATTGAAAACAATGTCTATAGTCTGGTCCCAGACCGGTCCGGGTTTATAGTGCACCCTGTCGTCTTGCAGTCCGATGCTCTCCAGCAGTCCGGCAAGCCGGCGCACACCGGGTCCACAAAAATCCAGGGCGGCGACCTTGCCGACGGGCGGCTGTATCCCGGGATGCTGCGGCTGCGCCCCCCAGTTAATAAAGAAGGGTAATTGGCATCCGAGGTCTTCATCGCGTGTCATCAACAGCGACCAGTGCAGGGTTACGCCCTCAGGCGTCTCCCGGCTACCTGTGAACAGATCACTGCAGATGACGCCACAGGACGTCAGTGCGTCTCTGATTGCAGGCAGGTCGCGGCTGCGTAGAGCCCACCAGCAGAAAGCAGGTTCGTGAAGCTTCTCGCACTCTGCGCGCCCCGGCGAATTCGATGCCTGGTGCGGGTCGGGCGCCAGTAGTTCCAGGTAGGTCTCGCCGGCGAGAGGCAGGAGTGCATTGCGCGTTCCGTACCCAGGGTGAGATCCCCCGAGCTGCGGTGCGGTACCGGTAGTGGCTTCAAACCCACGAACGGCGTCATCCAGTGACGGGCAGCCGATGAGGATATGGTCCAGCTCGCAGGTAAGGGTCACTCGATAATATCCTTGTGTTGCTCTGTCTGGGACGATTCCTCAACCCCAGACAGTTTATCCAGATGCGCTGCCAACGCTTTACAATCTACCGTGTGCGTGCCACCGAGGGGCAGGGCATCCAGAATGATGATCCGCCGGGGATTGGCAAAGGCCGGGTGATTCTCTAGCAGTGTCTCCACCTGGCCCGGGTATATGTTCTCTCCACCGCAGATGAACATGTCGTCCTCACGGCCCACGAAGTAAAAGAAAGTGCAGCACGGAACGGTCGCCGTGGGCAGTGGTGAGAGTCGCTTTCATGGGCTGTCCTGCAGTCGGGATATTGTTGAATGCTTGCTGATCCCGGCAGGTTACTGTTGCCTTGAAATGGCTGCTACATACAGCGGTTGAAAGGCTGTTGCCTGATCTTCACGATTCAGCCGCCGATGCGCAGTGCCTGCGGCGTCTTGCCGTAATGTTTGCGTATGGCCTGAGTGAAGCTGGCGGGATAGCTGTAGCCTACTCGATAACCGATTTCCGAAATGGACAGGTCAGTGTTCTCGATCAACATCAGGCCCGTTTCCATCCGCAGCTGGACAATGAACTCCTGGACAGTCTTCCCGAACAGCTCTCGGAATCCGAGCTTGAGCTTAGTGGTGTTGATGCCCACGAGGCGCGACAGCTCCTGGATGGAAGGGGGGGTCGCGTAACTGGCTTCGAGCACACGGCGCGCCTCGTGGAGGCGCGAGACATCGCGCTGGGTGACGCGATTCGCACCTGTATTGGGCACAGTACGGGGCCGGAACTGCTCTATGACCGTCACCAGAATCTCCAGCGCCCGGGCGCCGAGGTACAGTCGCCTGGTGTCCGCGGAAAACATGTCCCGTGACTGGACCATGTCACGGGCGAGGCCGATCAGGGTGTGCTGAGCACCCAGCGGCTGGTGCAGGTCGGGGAGTTCATCGCGCTGCAAAAGCGAGAGGAACGGTTCTCTAAGCGCAGTGCTGTCCAGGTGTAAGGACTCCAGCAGTGATCTGGACAGGTGGATGCACACACTCTGAAATGGGGTGTCCACCGCGTCGAGGGTGTAAGGCACTTTCCGCTTGCCGCTGAAACAACTCATGGTGCAGTCCCCGGGGCCGCAGATGACTCGCCCCTGGGTGTCGAGCATGCGCCCGGAGAGCGTAATACGGACCTTGAGCACCTTGTCGTCTGGCCACTGGGTCTGAATGGGTTTGCGATATTGGGCGTCAGCAATGGAGAGCAGCAGGCCTTCCATGATGTAGAGCATGTCCCAGTAGCCGCTGCCCTCGTCCCGGCTGAGGTAATGACGCGCACCAGAGGGGTTGAAGCTGGCACCCATATCCAGTTGCTGCGGTGACCCTACGACCAGCTTTTGCCCGCCGTCGACCCCGGTGTTCTCAATCGGGTTCTTCTCGAACACCGTCTCCCGAATCTGCTCAAGGCGAGCGCCGGTCACCACCAGTGACGTGGATGGGAAATCGTTCTCCAGCGTGCCTTTGGTTTTCATCGGCTGTTTGGTTCCGAATCGGTTGTGTCAGTTGTTTGTTTATTAAAGTATTTCAACTGTTAGCATAAATCAAGGACGGAAAATACTGCGATAGTTGGCGCAACGGCCACATGATCCGATTGGGAAGGGAAACTGCTACATGCTCGCTGCCAGGCATTCACAGCCACGCGCAAAATCACTGGACCACTTCGTGTTGCTGGTGCGGGATGCCGATGCCGCGGCGGCGGTCTACGAGAGGCTGGGCTTCCATGTACGGCCACTGGCTGAGCACAAGGATATCGGCTCCCGAAACCGGGTGGTGCACTTCGACCAGACCTATCTTGAGTTCATTGACATGGCGGGCGCTCGTGAAGACGTCGCTGGTCCTTATCTCGATCGGTTCCAAATCGGTGAAGGCCTTGTACATGTCAGCCTGACCAGCAGCCGGCTTGAGGACGACCAGCAGCTCCTGCGAGACCGGGGGCTGCAGCCACATGACATTATCAGTGCCAGGCGCAGCATCACCTTGCCTGATGGCAGCGAAGGTGAGACCGCAAGCCGGTGCTTCTATCTGTGGCGGGAGGACAACCGTTACCTTTCCCTGTTCTTCTCTGACCATCCAAAGCCAGACATGATTTTTATTCCCGAGTTCGTGAGACATGACAACGGCGCGACCGAGGTGAGCCGCTGTGTGTACATGTCGACAACGCTAGCGGCAGATCGGGATTACTTCTGCCGGTGTTTTGGCTCCGAGCCTGTGGACGAGACCTCAGAGCGGATTGCCTGGCAAGGTCCGCGCGGTGATCTTACGGAGATACTTAGCCCCGGTGCTGCACAGGCACGCTATGGCGAACTTCTTAAGTTACATACTCCCGCGCCTCTACCGGGTATTGGCATCGCTCTGCATTATCGCGTCGCGGATAGTGACCGCTGCCGCGCCACGCTGGAGGCAGGTGGCCTGACTGTACGTGAGCTTGACGAAGGGGGTATCGGGGTTGCCGCTGAAAATGCGGTCGGCTGTATTGCGGTATTTGAAAGCTGAGAGAGAAAGTGATTTTCAACATGCGGGGGCGTTGTCCGCGAAAAAACACAACTAAGTATTAATCAGGGGGTAAGTATCATGAAAGATTATCAAGGAAACACTATGCGCCGTCGCGTTCTGGTGGCGGCAGTGGGTTTGGCTTCGACGATAGCAGGCTCTGCGGTGATGGCGCAGGAGAGCGAGAGTCTGCGCCTTGAGGAGGTGCGGGTGACCGCCAGCAAGCGGGTCCAGACGATCGAAGAAATCCCGATGGCCGTGTCGATACTTTCTGCTGACGACATTCGAAACCGCGGCCTTGAGCGCTTCGAAGACTACCTGGTCAGTATTCCCGGGGTGCAATTTATCCCGGCAGGTACGGTTTACACGTCGTTGATCTCGATTCGTGGTGTAGCCGACCCGGGTGCAGAGTTCGGCCTGACCCAGGCGCCGGTGGCGGTCTATCTCGACGAGGCGCCCCTTACTGTTTCCCAGGGCTCCCTGAACCTGGACTACTCGCTGTTCGGGGTAGAACAGGTTTCTGTGGTCAAGGGGCCGCATAGCACACTCTATGGCGCGTCATCCCTTGGCGGCACATTAAAGGTCGAAACACGAAAGCCCTCGGTAACCGACGGGATGTTCGAGGCGCAATTAGGCTATAACAGCATCAGTGGTGGAGACAGTGGCTACACGGCCGCATTCACAGCCTCGACCCCGCTTATTGACGGTAAGCTCGGTGCCGAGGTGACAGCCTACCAGATCGACCGAGGCGGCTACATAGACGATCCTTCGAGGGGCCTGGAAGACATTAACGGCTCCGAGACCACCGGTGGACGACTGGCATTCAGCTGGCTCCCGACGGAGAACCTCTCGGTCGACGCCAAGGTCTACTATCAGGATTACGAGTCTGATGGTCTCAGCTTCTTTAATTTCAGTAGCGGCGGCCTTGACAGCCGCCCGTTGGATGGCCCGCAAACCGACGGGGACGAGGTTTTGCTGGGTTCCCTGGTAATTAACTGGAACCTGGGCTTTGCGGAGCTGGTCAGCGCGACCAATGCCTTCGAGCGAGACAACTTTCTTTACAGAACCGGTCCGTTCTTCGGTTCGCCGGGGGGGTTTACTATTGATTCGACCGCTGAGGCATTCACCCAGGAGCTCCGTCTGGTTTCAAATTCCGAGGGGGCTTTGGATTGGCTTGTCGGTCTCTACTATGCGGCGGAGGACTACACAGAGGTCGGTGCATTTGAAGTGGGTGGGTTTCCGTTCTTCAGCCAGGATCTGACAAATGATATTACGACGGTGGCGGCTTTTGGTGAGGCCAGCTGGCATTTGAACGACCGGCTTTCGTTGACAGCCGGCGTGCGGGTCTCGCGTTACGAGATGGATTCAGAGATTATTTCTGGCGGTCTGACGGAAATTGATTTCAACGAAACCGATGTCAGCCCTCGAGTCGCCCTGAACTACGAAATAGGTGATGGATCCTCGGTCTATATTCAGGCGGCACGGGGCTTTCGCCTGGGCCAGCCCAACACGCCGATTCCGGTGCCAGCACCTGAGTTTGTTGATGCCTTCGATTCCGATTATCTCTGGAACTACGAAATAGGCACCAAGACCGAATGGTGGGACGGACGTGCCCGATTAAACGGCGCAATCTATTACATCGACTGGTCTGATTTGCAGACCTCGCTAGTCGATCCGACAGGTACCTTTAGCTTTGTCGGGAATGCCGGGAGCGCCGAGATTACGGGCTTTGAGCTTGAGGGCGCGGCACTGCTCGCGACAGGTCTGACCCTCGAGGCCGGACTCAGCTACACGGATGCCGAATTTGCGACCGACGTGCCGAGTCAGGGCATTGTCAGCGGTGACCCATTGCTGGGCGTACCCGAATGGCAGTTCAGCGCGGGTTTGCAGTACGACTTTAATGTCGCCGGTCGTGACACTTTCCTGCGGGCCGATTATCTGTTCTATGACGAATACCTGGCTTTTGATCCATTCTCTTTTGACCCCACCTCACGTATAGCCAATGGAGATTACGAACGCATTAACGCGCGTGTGGGTATGCAGTTCGGTGATGTTCAGGTAGCGCTGTTCGGTACTAACCTGAGTGACGAACGGCCCCGGCTTTCGGTGGCCGCCACGTTCGGTGAGGATGCGACCACGCTTCAGCCACGAACGTTTGGTCTGACGCTGAATTACCGCCCTCAGTAAGGAGGTTTGAAGTGCGCATAGACACTAAAATTCTCGCGCCACTACTGCTCGCCACCCTCGGTGGCGTGCACCAGGCCATCAGCGCAGCAACGCTGGTCGAGAACGTACATATTATCCCTATGACCGGGGAAGGTAAGGTTCTCGACGGTGCTGTACTGGTGAATGACGGGCGGGTCCTGGCTGTGGGGCCACTGGCATCAATCAAGGTGCCTGCTGGCGCAGATCGAATCGATGGTGGTGGGGGGTATCTCGTACCGGGTCTCACGGACATGCACAACCACATCGATTCACCGGAGTCATTAAAGCTACAGCTAGCCTACGGTGTCACGACAGTCCGCAACATGTGGGGAACCGATGAGATTCTCGCCCAGCGAAAGGCGGAGCGTACGGGAGAGTTGCTGGCGCCCGATATCGAAACAACCTCCCCGATTCTCGATAACGATCCGCCCTATTTCAAAGGGTCGGTAACGATTGCTGAACCCGGAGAGGCCGAGTCTCTGGTGACCGAGCTCAAGGACCAGGGCTATACCGCGCTCAAGACCTATGAGTTGATCAAGGCCGACGTCTACGCGGCGCTTGTCGATGCGGCGGACCGCAATGGTATGACCATCGAAGGACATATTCCCCAAGCAGTTGACGCGTTTGCCGCGGTGAAGTTGGGGCACGATACGATTGAACATTCCATGCGCATAGACGCCGCAATAGTCGACCCGGCTATTCCCTATTCGAGCGCATTTCGCCCACCGGAGTTGGTCGACCTCGTGGCGCGCATTGATGCTGGAGAGTTGACCTATGAACAGGCCTTTAGCCGGGAGCGGCTGCGCGAGTTTGGCCGCGCAATGGTAGAGAACGGTACGGCGCTCGTTCCAACCCTTGGAGTCTATGAAGTCTTGTCCTATTCGGAGGAGGACCGAGAGGCAATCGCGCAGCATCCTCTGATCGAATACGTCAATCCTGCTTTCCGCGCATTCTGGCTACAGGGCGAGCGTGGCGAGGAGATGACGAACAACGGGGTGCGGGCTGAACTCACCGATGCTGAGATCGCTTCGCTTGAGTATTTTGCCAGTACCGAGCATGGCAAGTGGGTTGAAGTCCTGCACCAGGAGGGCGTATTGATTCTGGCGGGTGTGGACGCGCCAAACCCGGCCATGTTCCAGGGCTACTCGCTGCATGACGAGCTACGCCACATGGTTGAGCGCGCAGGCATGAGCAATTACGAGGCCTTGAAAACCGCCACGGTCAACCCGGCTATCTACTGGGGTATTGAAGGCCAGCGTGGCGTCATCGCACCCGGTGCCGAGGCTGACATGATTCTCTTGGAGAAGAACCCGCTTGAGGATATCTCCAATACGAAGACCATTCGCGGGGTCATGGCTGATGGGCGCTGGTTGGATCGCGCGCATCTCGACAAGTTGCTTGTGGAAGTACGTGAATCCTACATTGCGATGGCCGAGGAACTTGAAACTGGCGCCGAGCCCGCTTCTGGATTCCCTGTCCACCTTCATCACAGCCACTAGCGCTTTATGTTTCTGCTTTCACAAATATCACGTTTCATAGTGGCCCTTGCTCTCAAACGTCGCAGCGTCCGCAGGCTGGGCGCCGGCTTGTTGGCCGCCATTGCAGCGAGCCTTGCGCTGCCCGTGGCTGCAGAGACGCTCGCCCTTGTCGGCGGCGTATTGATCGACGGCACCGGCGGGCCACCAGTGCGGGGTGCGACCGTATTGATTGAGGATGAGCGTATCCTCGCCGTTGGCAAGCGGGCACAGGTGACAGTGCCGGAACACGCCACCATCATCGATGCCAGCGGCAAGACCATTATGCCCGGGCTGGCGGACATGCATGTCCATCTCCTCGGTGGGTGGGACGGCATTTCCGTGGACATGCTGGGTTATCAACGCTACCTCAACTCGCTGCTGTATGCGGGCGTTACGACTGTGTTTGACACTGGCAATGTCATGCCCTACATCATCCAGATGCGCAACGAGATTGCGGCGGGGCGCCTGCTGGGTCCGCGCATCTACAGCGTCGGTGCCCTGGTGGACGGGCCGGACCCCGTCTGGCCCCCGATCGCCTTCGCCCTGAGTTCCTCGGCGCAGATTCCCGCGATAGTGGAGCAACTCGCCAACGCCGGGGTAGACGCCATCAAGGCCTACCAGGGCCTTTCGGTACCCCAACTGCAGTCCCTGATAGCCGAAGGCCAGAAACATGATTTACCGGTCATTGTCGACTTCTGGGGCCGTACCGGATCCTACGACGTGGCGGCTACCGGCCCGCATGCGTTTGCGCACATGCCCCCGAGGCACCTGTCCGATGAGGAGCTGGCACTGATCGTGGAGAAGGGCATTCATTTCCAGACAACCCTGGCAGTCAAAGAGAGTTTCGCTTTCCGGCGGCTGGACGATCTATCCTTTCTCAACATACCCCTGATAAAGGAGACCAGTCCGCCGGCTTTTCTTGACCAGCTGCGCGAGTACGCGCAGGCTCCGAAGGATCGCGATCGTCTGCAGCGGCGGCTCGATAACTTCGCCATTGGCATGGCGTCGGTACCACGATTGCACAAGGCTGGCGTTATGCTGGTGGCGGGCACCGATGCCCCCTATCCGGGTGTGATGCCGGGGGAGAGCCTGCACCGCGAACTGGAGCTACTTGTTGAAGCGGGGATGAGCCCCCTGGAAGCCATCCGCACAGCCACGCTGAACGCCGCCGTGCTGATGGGTGACGAGGACGAGTGGGGTACCATCGCCCCCGGGCAGCGGGCGGACCTGCTGCTTGTTGACGGTCGGCCAGACCGGAATATCTCGCACACGCGTAACATCGAGCTTGTGATCCAGCGTGGTACAGTCATTGACCGGGAGGCACTTGCTCTTGACCCGGAAACCGACCCGGGCTTCCTGCCGGGGACGGCGGTTGACAGCGGCGCGTTTTAACAGCCGCGCGGTTCTGGTCTGTCTGAAAAGCAGTTTATGGAAAGCGATACTTCAATTGGGATCAGCTTTCTTTAATCAACATGTTGATGCCGCCGTATTTGCCGACTTCGTGGCGCAGCTTGGTGAGTGCTTCGATCGGGTTCAATAAATACACTGCGTGACTACTGGTTCTCGCTGAATTCACTGATCACACCTGCCGCGTGCTCCGCATCCACGGTGATAACATCATTCTGTTCCATGAACGGTACGTTCCCTTCCCGTAGCGCGATCCGACAATCC
Source organism: Haliea sp. (assembly GCF_040222615.1). Classification (GTDB taxonomy): domain Bacteria; phylum Pseudomonadota; class Gammaproteobacteria; order Pseudomonadales; family Halieaceae; genus Haliea. The sequence goes on along the minus strand of NZ_JAVKCQ010000081.1, from coordinate 24,797 downwards.
TCCAGCCGCTCCACCTGGTAGCGCAACCCCACGGGCCACACCGCAAAGGGCGTCTCGGGCACCGGGACGGGAAAGCGCCCCGATAACGCCCCAGGGCTCAACAGTTCCAGGCACTCTCCGCGCGATGTGCGCCAGACCAGTTTTTCCGGGCCTTTCTCCACCGGATTGGCGCAAACCATCTCGCTGATATAGAGCTCGTCCGCCGCGAGGTCATCGCTGCAGTAGCTGATGCCCACTAGCGTATGCACGCTGTTGGCGTGGCTTTGCCAGGGCGGGAACCAGATGGTTTCAGGTTTGTCGTGCTGGGTGTAGAACATTGACGACCAGCGCCGCGCAGCGGGGCGCCAGTTGATCATCGAGCGGCTGGCAGTGTTGTCGGGCGTGCCGTCTCCCAGGGTTACCTTCCGCGCGGAATCGAGGATCTGCGCCGGCGTATGGTCACGAGCCAGCAGTCGTTCGCGGTCGGCGGCAACGTCGGTACAGCTCAGCGACAGCATTGACAGGCCGTCCCCGCCCGCGAACCGTGCACTCATGGATTCGCGCATGAGCGGATCCCGGTAATTGTGGAAGTCCCCCAGTAGCTCGAAGTAGTTATGATGGAGCTGGATGATGTGGTTGGCCGAGCCCAGGTTTTCGTGCAGGGTGCGGGGCATTACGGTAAAGCCCAGGCGGCGGTAGGCTTCCGCGGCGGCAGTGAGGTCGCGCACCGAGACGATGACGTGGTCCAGAGTTCGTGACACGGTTTATTCCTTTGAATTTTTGTTGATGGAGCAGTGAGAAGCGTCAGCCCGCGGCTGTTGCGTAGGTGCCTCTGCCGATGGCGAGGAGTTTGCCTTCCTCGGAATAGACGTCGATATCACAGACCGATACCGTACGGCCGATTTTGCGTACCCGCGCATGGGCGATCAGGTCTGTGTTGATGCCGGGGCGCAGCTAGTCTGTGCGGAAGTTAATGGTCGGGACGCCATGGCCGAGCTGCCAGATCAGTGCAAAGTCCCCGGCAATATCAATGAGGCTGGCAATAACACCGCCGTGGTGCTGACCGGTGCCCTCGGCGCGCGAAATGCGCTCGTCAAAGTGCAGGCGCATGACCAGCGTATCCGTAGCGTCATCTGTGCTTTCGATGTTCAGGCCCAGAACCTGATGGAAAGGGCAGTCGAGCAGCATTTCATTGAGTGTATCAAGATCAACGGGGGTGCTTGCCATGGAGCGTATCCTCAGGGGGTTGGTCTTCGCAGGAGCGCAGTGTAGCCTCGCTTGCAGCTACTCGCTGTTGCTTTAGGTTGAGATCCTTTGGCTGGGCGGGTGCTGCCATCGCTCTGGCGCGATTCATCCAACACGGCACGGCGGCCCGGCCTGGAATACATTGGGGAGTGACCGCTTCCAGGGCCTGTCCGAGGTCCAGGCTTTGGCGAAAGCGTGACATTTGGTTAATTAAGGCTTCCCACTGTCCACTCAAGCCAATCCCGTACTCCGAAGCGCCGTTTCTAACTGCGTCCAGCGCGGCTCCAGCGAACCCGTATACCCCACAGCCATCCGCACCAGCCCGTGGCTGATTACTGCAACCTCCATCAGAAGGTTACACCAAGTGTATTATATGATACATTTTGTGTATTGATTATGATGAATCTCTCGGAGATTTCACTATGCTGGAGTCATTGGTAGGTTCAACCAATGCGGAGCGGGTACTGTTGTTCCTGTCTGCGCGCGAAAAGGGCTACGCGAGGGAGATAGCGCAGACTTTTGACGTGGCGCCCAGTCAGGTACAGCGCGTGTTGGATCGGATGGAGCGCGACGGCCTGTTGGTTTCAAATGAAATAGGCCGCACCCGTGTATATGGGTTTAATCCGCGCTTTCCGTTTCGCGAACAGGTCAAGGCACTGTTTCGTGACGCACTGACACGTTACCCTCAAACCTTGCAGGAAAAACTGACGAAAAATCGCCGTCGACCGCGTCGGAAAGGCAAGCCCTTGTGAAGGTAGCCGATCTTGGCGTTGAGGAATTGGCTGCACTGGTATGCACAACGCTAAGCAAGCTCGATGTCGATGTGGTGCTGACTGGCGGCTCCTGTGTTTCGGTATGGACCCACAACGCCTACATCTCACTCGACCTGGACTTTATCGCGCTGGGACTGCACAGCAACCGAGAGATATAGAAAGCGCTGCGTACAATTGGTTTTAGCGCTCAAAAAGCTAACGGAAGATAGTTTGTGCAACCCGACACAGACCTTGTCATCGAGTTCCCGCCAGGCCCACTAATGGTTGGTGACGAGCAGGTGTTGGAGGAACGTATTGACGAGCGCGCCCTGAGGGGCGCTGCATCACCCCCACAGTGCCTGCTCGGGGAGCCCCACGACACCGCCTTCTCCATAGACCAACCCGTGTTCGATGTCCGACTTGAGCAACAGCGGGCCATCGATATCCACGTATTGGCAGAACTGACCGATAACGTAACTCGGCGCCATCGACAACGAGCTGCCACACATGTTTCCCACCATCAGGTCCATCCCGGCCTTGCGGGCGGCATCCACCAGCGCCAGTGCCTCGGTGAGACCGCCGCACTTGTCCAGTTTGATATTGAGCACATCGTAGCGCCGGGCGGCGGTAGCAAACTCTCCAAGGTGCAGACAGGACTCGTCGGCGCCCAGGGGAACCGGGGACTTGAAACCCTCGAGTACATCGTCTTCGCCGCGGGGGAGGGGTTGTTCGATCATGGCGATTCCAAGTCGTGCTGCGTGGGGCAGGTATTCCCCCAGGGCGGCGAAGTCCCAGCCCTGATTCACGTCGACAATCAGCCTGGCGTCCGGCCGGGCGGCACGGATTGCCTCGAGTCGTGCAATGGGGTCGCTCGCATCCAGCTTGATCTTGAGATTGGCAAACTGGTGGGCTTGCCGGGCCCGCTCACCCATGACTTCCGCTGGCGCGACCCCGAGAGTATAGACCGTGGTCAGTTGTCGCGGCGTAATCGACAGCAGCTCCCAGATACGTTTCCCTGCTGCCTTGGCCCGATAATCCCAGAAAGCACAGTCGAGGGCGTTGCGTGCGCCGCCCGCGGGCAGCAGGCTCTGGATCTTTTCGGTGGAGAGATCCCCGTCGAGATCGCCTGTCACCGCTTCGAGCTGTGCGGCCATGGAGTCGGGGTTCTCATCAAGGTAATAGGACCCCAGCGCTTCCCCCCGACCTTGGATGCCATGTTTGCTCACCGTGACCCGCAGGGTTTCGCTGGATTCGAAGTCGTGGCCGGTGATAGCGAACGGGGCCGCCATGGGGAAGGCGACTTTATCAATGGTTATCTGCATGGGCTTGTGTGCTCCTCAGGCTCGGAATTGCGATAAAAGATGGTCGACAATGGCGGCGGTTCCCTCGACCAGGGGGTCGACACAGGGCAGGCCGTAGCGCCCTGCGAGCTCTGCAAGGTAGTCCCCGCGTTCAGTGGCAGGGAGGGTCGAGGTGTTGATGCTGATACCGACACAGCGGATGTTCGGGTTGGTGAGTGAACCGATTGCCACAGTACGCGCGATGACGTCCTCGATAGTGGGCACCGGGTAGTGCTCCCAGCCCGATATCTGTTCCCGACTCGCCTCGTGACAGACCACGAACGCGTCCGGCTGAGAGCCAAGCAGCAGGCCATGGCTGACCGGGGCATAGGCCGGGTGGAAGATTCCCCCCTGACCTTCAATCACATCCCAGTGCCCCGGGCTGTTGTCCGGCGACAACAACTCCGCGGCTCCGCTGAGGAAGTCGGAGACGACCGCATCCAGGGGAATGCCGCGTCCGGCGATCATGATGCCGGTCTGCCCCGAGGCCCGGAAATTAACGTTGACACCGGCGCTGCGCATATCCTTTTCCAGCTGCAGGGCCGTGTACTTCTTGCCCAGCGCACAGTCGGTTCCGACCGTCAGCAACCGCATGCCGCTGCGTTTCTTGCCGGTGGCTACCGGCAGCTCCGCCGGCGGTACCCGGATGTCGACCAGGCGGGCACCGCTGCCCGCGGCGGCAGCGGAGAGGACGGGATTGTCGGCGAGGCGGGTATGCAGACCGGCGACGATGTCCAGGCCTGCTTCGGCGGCGGCCGCGAGTGTTGCCTGCCAACTTGCCGGCAGCGCGCCACCGATAGTGGCAGTACCGACGATTACGGATTTTACTCCCGCGGCTATGGCTGCCTCGATCGTCATGTCAGGCAATCCCAGGTCCGCGGTATCTATGGTGAGCCTGAGTTGCCCGGCGCAAAGTTCGCGTCGCCACTGGACGAGGCCAGCACCGGTCTTGACGTAGGCCCAGCGTGCTTCATCGCCCACGAAAATCAGGTAGGGTGCGTTTATTGAAATTGCGTGCATATCAGTGTCCTTGCAGGGATAGCCGATGGATTTTCCAGATACCCAGAGTCAGTAGTGGCAGAATGAGGATGGCAATGAATACCCAGGTCAAAAAGCCGTAGCCCTTGGCGATCAGGTCCACAATCCCGATCGCCGTGGCGCCGTACACCGAAACCAGCAAGAGTCCTCCCGCGATCAGCGGTCGTGCAAAGCGCGGTAGCTGGTGGTCTGTTTCGTGAGCCTGCACATTGATGCGCTCATTGATCGAATGCAGCAGTCCGGTACCGGTCTCGACGAAGGTGCCGAATACCACCAGCTGGAACAGCAGTTGCAGCCACGGTGTCTGCAGCTGGGCCATGAGATACAGGGCGGGCACCGGTTGCTCGGCAATTTGCGGGTATTGCGACATCATCGCCAGATAGAACATGAACGCCGGGACCACGGCGATGGCACCGGTAATCAGGCCGGCACCAATGGCCTGGCGCCGAGTCGTTAGCAGCACCATGCAGAAGAGTACCGCAGGCAGATTGATGTTGTAGCCCGCATAGCGGACACCGTTGACCAGCCAGCTCTCTCCGCCCTGGTCTGCATCCAGCGTGTGCTGGATGGCATCGCCGAAGCTGACGAAGGTGATGATGAACAGGGCGATGTACACCAGGTAGAGCAGTACCGACCAGAACGCCAGCGCTTTCTGGATTACCGCCGAGCCGAGAAAAGTCAGCAGACCCACCAGCACCATCATGGCAACTGTGCCGGCCGTCGCCGGTACACCCAGCAAGGTGAGAACCAGTTCCCCCGCCGCGGAACCCACCACCGCGAGAATCAGGATGACCAGGGCAATGTAGGCGATCTCGTAGAGGATCCAGGCCGGGCCCAGCAAATGTCGGCAGAAGGTCCGGTAGTCGTAGGAGCGCGTCACCCGTGCGAACTCGTAGGCCGCAGCCATGACGACACTGAAAACCAGGCCGGCGACCACGATACCGAGTAGCCCCCCCACGGGTCCCGAGGGAATAAAGAACTCCACCAGCTCGCGACCGGTGGCATAACCTCCGCCGATGATCACCGACTGGAAAATCAGCCCCGGGAGCAGGTAGGCGCGCCACGCAGCCATGTCAGCGGTCGCCGGTTGGGATGGCGGGGAAGGGCGGCCGGTCCATGGCCGGGATGGTGATCTCCAACCCGGCCACTACACCGTCCTTTTCCCGCAGGCGCACCTGCAGGTCCATCCCCCCCTCCGCCACAAACTCCCGGGGCCCCACGGCGGTGAGAGGCAGTGTGGGAGCCTGTTCATCATCCGCGGCACCCAGCCGGGCCAGCAGGGTCCCATCGCGGTACAGCAGCGAGAAGAGCCCATCGGCTGTGATCCGGAAAGGTGTCATCAGGTAGTTGCCGGCAAATTGGCGCAGACGCTCCGGGGCGGGTTGGATGGCCAGTGCTTCCTGCATGACCGGCTCTTCGCCCAGCAGCACGCTGCTGATCTGGCGCGAGAGCACGGCCGGTGCCACCGGCGGATTGCCGGCGTTGGTGAGCACAACGATGGTCATGTCCAGTTCCGGATAGTAGGCGTGATGGGACCTGAAACCGGAAATGCTACCGCCGTGAGCCCATACGGTATAGCCTAGGTGCTCATTGCGGGTGAGGGCGCCGAGTGCATAGGTTTGCGGGGTGCCATCGGCAAACACGAGTGTCCTGGTGGCCAATTCGCGCAAGCTGTCCGCGATCCGCGGCGAGGTAAAGAACGCGCGCCGGTAATGGGCCAGGTCGGCTGCGGTCGCCTGGATGGAGCCCGCGGCGAAGGGGGTGAGATAGGGCGTGGGCGCGGCATTGTGGAAGCCGTCGGGGGTGACCAGGTAACCGCGGGCACGCTTGTCGACAATATCCTCGTAACGCCCGCTGTAGGTACGCGCCAGTCCCAGCGGATCCAGGATCCGGTCCTGCAACAGAGCGTAGTAGTCTTCCCCGGTGACCGCTTCAAGGACAAGGCCCAGCAGATAGTAGCCGGAGTTCGAGTACAGAAAATGACTGCCGGGCTCGAAGTCGAGCGGCGTATCGGCGAACAATTGCAGGATATCCTCCCGCTGGTTCGGTACCCAGCTGAGGATCGCCTGCCCCGCCGAGAGAGCCGTGTAGTTGGCGATGCCCGAGGTGTGCGTCAGCAGTTGCTGCAGGCTGGCGTGGCGGCCGGGGCCCGTGTAGTCGGGAAGGTAATCGACAACCCGTCCCTGCAACTGCAGGCTGCCTTGGACGACCAGTTGCAGAACCAGGTGCGCGGTGTAGGACTTGGTGATGGAGCCGAGCTGATACACCGTATCAAGATCGGCGGTCACCCGGTGTTCCAGATCGGCGAAGCCTACGCTCTTGCTGTAAACCGTTTCGCCGCCTAGATCCACCAGCACTGTGTAGGCGGGCGTGAGTCCCTGCCAGGGTATCTCTCTGGCCACCAGGGCATCGACCCTGTCGATTGAGTCCGGGTCAGGTTTCCACGTTTCCCCGGACCAGGAAAGGCTGGAAAGAGTCGCTAGGACAATGCAGCAACAGCGTCGGGTACATGTTCTTATTGTTGAGGTAATAATGACCTTATCCTCCAGCCAGTGGGGTCATTGCCTGGCTTGGGCGGCTGTCCGGGACCACCTGCGGGGTCCCGGCTGCGAGCTGCGCGCATGCCCGGCAGTTCATTCAGTGCTAATCTGTGGGCGGTACTTTGTCCCCGCCCTCAGGCGGATCAGACGTTAGCACAAGTATGTTGTCATGACAACGAAGTTGGTGGGTTGTTGTCTGCGAGTTATATGATACGGTCGCGGCCCGGCCCGCAATAAGGAGAGACGATGCCTCTAGCGCCCCTGCCCAGGTTGAAGAAGGAACAGCTGACGGAGGGTATGGAGCCGCCCTCTCACATCAGTTATCAGATCACGATTGCCGCCAACCTGATGGCTTTTGGTAGTAGTGCCAGCAACGTAAAGCGTTTTGGTATCAAAACCCGGGAGTGGCGGGTACTCGGCTGCCTCACTCAGGTAGGGCCGGCTACAGCCAGTGATATCGTACGCCTGGTGCATCAGGACAAGGGCAGTATCAGCAGGGCTATTACCGGCCTGGAGCGCGAGGGTCTGGTCGGGAAGATTCCCAATCATGCACACAAGAGCAGCCCCCATATCTGGCTGACGGAGAAGGGGCGGAAGCTGGTTGATCGGATCTATCCAGTATTTATCCAGCAGGCCGAACTGTTCACCGATGTTCTCAGCGACAGGGAGCAGCGAGAGTTGTGCCGACTCCTTGACAAGCTCAAGAACCATGTCGAGCGGGTGCGGATCGAACAGGGGATCTAGCCCGGGGACTCTGCGGACCTGCTTGCGACCCTTGCAAGTACCTGGATTCATTGTGTTGTTATAACAACACTCCTGTGCTACCTTTTCCCATTCGCATCCAGCTCGGCTGTCGGCTCGGAGTATCCGGCGGGCCCCCAGGAAACACCATAAAGACAATGGAGAGCAGATATGACGGGGAAAATAGGGGAAAGTGCGTCTGGCATACGCTGTGCGCGAGTATGCCTTTAGCCTGGGAAGGCTGTCGCTGGACGTTGCCATGTCAACGCTGCCAGCTGGCGTCGTTTTTGCTCAAGGTTCCGGAAACGTTGTGCTGGAGGAGATGGTTCTCACGTCCGCGGCGACCCGACTGCAGTCCGGATTCGAGTCACCCAAGCCGGTTACCACGGTCAGTCGGGAGCAGCTTGACCGCGAATTCGATGGTGCCCGGGTTGATGCCCGCAGCCATCTGCTCATCGGTGGCGACATGGAGAACCACGACGGTGTCTTGAACCAAAGTGACCGCGACTGGGGCAGGGAGCGCTGGGGGGTTGTCGGCAACCCGCTGGATACCGGTCCCGATGATGGCATTCCGGCACGCCTCATTGTCGAGGAGCAATCTTTCTCCCCCGATGGCATCACCGTGCTGGATGATGCCGGTGTGGTGGGCCCGGATGCCGCGGGCGACAACCCGACCCCTGAATGGCGCTGGAACCTTTCCGGTGACTACCGGATCGGGTAGCTTGGCGTGACCGCATAATTGCGCTACGTCGGCGGTGGCGACTTCCTGGCCGATCAGGCGGCCGAAGACATCAGTGACAACGATGTGGACGACGTCTACTACGTTAACCTGGTCGGTCGCTACTTCTTTGGCGGTGTGAGACACACTTTCCAGCATCGTCACGCCAGCACAATAATTTACGGGAGCACTGAACATGAAATCAACGTGGAACTTTCGGGGGCTGGCCCTGGCCCCATTGCTGGTGCTGATCGGCGCATGCTCGGACCAGGCTGACCAGGCCCAGGCCCAGGCCCAGGCCCAGACCGCGGCAGCAGCAGATGCGGAGCCAAAGCAGTATGCCCTGGTTCTGGCCAACGGCACTGTGGTTGATGGCACGGGTAGCGAAGCTTACCCGGCAGACCTCGGGATAGAGGACGGGCGAATCGTTGCCATTGGCAAGCTGGATGGCGCAGCTGCGGGCCAGGTGATTGATGTCAGGGGCAAGGTCGTTGCTCCGGGCTTTATCGATGTACATTCCCACGCGGACCGGGCGCTGGACGATCCGTCCACGGCGTCAGTCGAAGGTTTCCTGCGGCAGGGCGTGACGACGAGCCTATATGGAGTGGACGGTTTTCTCGACCTTGAGCACATGCAGCGCTACGCTACGCTTGGCGAGCAGGGTGGCATGGGCACGAACTTCATGGCTTACATCGGCCACAACGCCGTGCGCCGGGAAGTGATGGAGCTGGAGAATCGCGAGCCGGATGCAGCCGAGCTGCAACGCATGCAGGACCTGGTCAAGGCGGCCATGGATTTTGGTGCGGTCGGCCTCTCCACCGGCCTGATGTACCTGCCGGGCAGCTACGCGAGCACCGAGGAAGTGGTGGCACTGGCGAAAGTCACCGCACCCTACGGAGGGGTCTATGACTCACACGTGCGGGATCCCGCCAAAAACCTGCTGGCTTCGCACCAGGAGTGCCTGGACATAGGCCTCGCGGCCGGTGTGGACCCACACCCGGGCCACATCAAGGCGGTGGGCGCCGCAAACTTTGGCAAGGGCCCTGACATTGTTCGCCTGGTGGAGGCCGGTATTGCACGCGGGCAGAATGTAACCGTTGATCTCTACCCCTATGATGGTGCCGCCACCGCCCCGGTCATCGCGCTGCTCTATCCCGGTGACGACGAGCGTGGCAAGGCGCTCAGGCAACGGATGGCGGGCATCATGCGCAACGAGCCAGCGGCAGGGGATACCATGGAGCAACTGACGCAGGATCTGCGCCAGTACTGGAGGGACACTGCCGGGCAACCAGAGGTTCTGGCAGACGCCAGGGCAATCACCGAGGAACCGCCCGAGGGCCTGTACAGCTGGGTCGAAGTAGTGGGCTACCAGTCGATGCGGATCGTCGTCAGCGAAAACCAGGAGTATGAAGGACGGATGGTCGTGGATCTGGCGGAGGATCTGGATATTACGCCGTTCGAACTGTATCGGCAGCTGATCGTCGCGGAAGGCGACAACGCCATGGTCACGTTGGGTGCAATCCAGGAAGATGATATCCGTATTGTCATGCGCCAGCCCTGGGCGATGATTTCCTCCGATGGTGCCGAAGTCGATCCGGAACATCCGCGCGGTCGAGGAACCTTTCCCAGGGTGCTGGGCCGCTACGTCCGGGAGTGGGGTGTGCTGAGCCTTGAAGAGGCCGTGCACAAGATGTCCGGATTGCCGGCGCAGTATCTCAAGCTGACCGATCGGGGTGTCCTGCGCGAAGGTGCAGTCGCCGACATCGTGGTATTTGATCCGGAGACAGTTATTGACCGTGCAACCTGGGCGGAGCCCGCGCTGTACGCCGAGGGCGTGGAGCACGTATTCATAAACGGTGACGCAGCATTGCTGCACGGAGCTGTAACCGAGCAGAGGCTCGGACGGTTTGTGCCGTTTGCGCCGGGTGCTGCACGATAGTTGATTCCCCGACCTAACCCGACCGGCGCGGGGCATTTGCACTGATAGTCTTCGTGAGATGCCTCCCGTCGCAGGGTCACGCGATCTCATTATCGACAATGGTGTGGTCTACGACGGCTCGGGCGCGGCGCCCGTGCGCGCCCGCATCGCCGCAGAGGAGGGTGTGATCACTCTGCCGGAGGCAGTGCGCCGGCTGACGTCGCCGCCTGCCAGCAACCTTGGGCTCGCCGGGGGTTATCGCACGGCTCCCCCGGCTGCGCCCACATACCCCGGACCGCGGACAACGCACAGGCGCTCGCGCAGCTCTGCGAGCGCGCGCACTGTACCGGGCATGAGGCCTGGCTGGACTACCTGGCGAACATCAAGCAGCAGTTTCCCTTCGACGTGCCGGAGGGGGAGGCGATCAGCCCGCAGTTCGCGATCCGCCTGCTCAACGAGATGACAGGGGCACCTGCCACCGCTACGGCATCGGGGTCGGTAGTGGTCATCAACAACCAGTGGCTGGGGATGGTCCGCCAGTGGCAGGACATGATCTACGAGGGCCATCGCTCAGGCTCGGACCTGGCGGACCCAATGGCGGTGAAGGCGCCGGGCGACGTCGACATCTACCCGGATTTTCCCGCCATTGCCGCGGGCTATCGGGTGCGTGCCGAGCGGGTATCGGCGCCGTCAGAACTGGCCGCCGCCTTGTCAGCGCTTTGCTACCAGCCCGGTAGCCCGCAGGGCAGTTTCCAGCTGCGTCCAGCGCTGCTCCAGCGAACCCGTATACCCCACAGCCATGCGCACCAGCCCGGGGCTGATCGCGGCATTCTGTAAGGCCTCCTCCGGCATTTCGCTAGAGGTGCTGGAAGCTGAGCAGGACATCAGCGTGTCGAAGTATCCCAGGCTGACGGCCACATAGCCGAACTGATGCTCGTTCTGCAGGGTATTCATGAGAGCCATGGCCTTGGCCTCGCTGCCGGCGTCGATGGTGAGCAGCCCTCCGTAGCCGTAGTCGGGGTGCCGCAGGCGCTCGAACAGTGCATGATCCGGGTGCTCTGGCAGTCCGGGGTAGCTGACAGGAACGCCGAGCGCGGCCGTGCGCTGAGCGAGGGCGAGAGCGCGATCACCATGCGCTGCCATGCGCAGCGGCAGATGGGGGATGCGCAGGGCGACGCTGGCTGCAACCGTTGGTTCCATCGTGGGGCCGAGGATCATCAGCGGGCCAATGTGCAGGTCCATCAGGCTGCCGATGAAGTCGGCACTGGCGCAGACCGCGCCGCCGATCAGGTCCGATGCGCCGCCAATAAATTTGGTCAGGCTGTGCACGACGATATCGGCGCCGAGCCGCGCCGGCGACAGTACCAGCGGCGCAAACGTATTGTCGACCACCAGAGGAATACCGGCATCTTTGGCGATACGGCTGAGGGCGGGTATGTTGACGATGCGAAGTGTCGGGTTGGACATGCTCTCCACATAGAGCAGTCGCGTTTGCGGCGTGATGGCGGCGGCTACGGCCTCGAGATCAGTACTGTCCACAAAGCTGGTTTGCACACCGGTCTTCGCCGGCATGAAGTCGTTCAGCAGGGCCCAGGTGCCGCCGTAGATGGTGTTGCTGGCCACGACATGATCCCCGGAATTGCACAGGGCGAGGATGACTGCCGAAATGGCGCCCATCCCGCTGGCACTACAGTAGGCAGCTTCTGTCCCTTCCAGCGCCGCAAGCTGGCGGCCCAGGTTGTAGACCGTGGGATTGAAGTGCCGACCGTAAAGATAACAGCCACCGGTTTCGGGACCTTTGCGGCCGGCGAAGATCTCCGGCATGGTCGTCGAGTCGACGACCGTGAACGTTGAGCTTGCTTCAATGGACATATTGACGCCGCCGTGTTCGCCGAATTCATGGCGCAGGTTCGCGAGGGCTTCGATGGGGTCTAAGGCGATCATGATGCAGCTCCATAGGCTGTTTGACGATAAAAATTCGTTAAGTCTCTGGTAATTATGTACTATCAGCATCCAGAAAGTTCATATGAGAATAAAATTCGGAATTCATGTTTATGGAAGCTCTGGACGAAACAGACTTCGAAATACTTCGGCAGTTGCAGAACAATGCACGGTTGAGCAACAAGGAATTGGCCCGGCGAGTAGGTCTGGCGCCCTCGACAACACTGGTACGGACCCGTCAATTGGAGCGGACTGGAGTGTTGCGAGGCTATCGTGCCGAGATTGATCCGGCGGCACTCGGTATGGGTCTTCAAGCCCTTATCGCGGTACGTCTCAAGCAGCACACCGCGACCGATGTGGCGTCTTTTCGCGACTATGTGCTGGGTTTGCCTGAAGTACTACGTCTTTATCACATCGCTGGTGCGGACGATTTTCTGGTTCATATTGGCGTGCGTGATTCCGATTCGCTGAGGGATTTTGCTATGGGTGCACTCACCACACGCAGCGAAGTAGCGCACCTTGAAACGGGCCTGATTTTTTCCTGCTCTGAACCCGGTGAGGAATGAGCGTAGTCGAAGTGGCTCGCCGTCACGCGGGCGAGGGGGTCAACAATGAAACCTCCCTGTGCACCTGCAGTGCACTTTGCGTGAATGGAAACAGGTCGATGTACCGCGAAAACACCTGTAGTGCACTTTCATGACCCTGAAGCCATTCTCCGTATCCGCGGCGACGATGGAGGGCAGCAAGGCAATGAAATCGGTAGCTTTGCCTCTCCGCGACGCAATCGCTTCTCTTGATAATGGATCCAGATTGCTTGACTCTCGATTCATGGGGCTGAGCGGCTCCGCCATACTCTACAGGCGCGGCCTGGGAGGACGAGTCAGGTAGACTGACTTGATCCCGGGAATATGGGCTCATCCCGATCGACAGTACGCATGGCGGCATGGTATGTCACGCAAGGGCTGGGACCATGTGCGGGAAGTAGGGCGCGCCGTGAAAAGAGCGTTTCGGGGGAACTTTCAGTCTGGCGTACCCTGCCAGGATGAGTCAGTAGAGTAGGTAACCGTCGGACCCTCCCTGGATGGGCCATGGCTTCATCGGACCAGAAGACAGGTTGTGTAAGCGAGACATAGACAGGTTCCAGGGCAAACCACATACTTTTGCAACTACTCCGAACAAGCCTGCCAACGTGATGAAACCGTGCGCTCTCCAACAGCACCAACCTGCCGCCGAGTTTCTCGTTAACCGCGCTGTAAATGATTGGCCATGACCGCCCACAAATGGCAATTTACTGCTCGCTTCCGCCGCCAGGCCTTCGGTTGGCGCTCTGATCTGCCCATCAAGCGTATCCGGGAAGCCGTCAAGGAAATCAAGCAGGTCGCTCGCAAGGAGCCTGTACTGGCGGCTGAGGGCGCCGTCACTCTGCTGGTGAAACTCTCTCCGGCGCTGGAACAGGTGGATAGCTCCTCGGGTGCCCTGGGCTCGGCGGTCAATCGAGCGATAGGTGCCCTGGTGCCGATCATTGCCAAGGCAGACGTCGATACGCCCCTGCGCGAGCGTTGGCTGGACCGCTTGTGGGAGGCGCTGCAGGAAGACGATATGCCCTACATCGAAATCCTGGGCGACCACTGGGGCGACTTGTGCGCGACACCCGCGGTGGCGTCACAGTGGGCTGACGAATTCCTCCCTGTTCTCGCAAGTATGTGGAGCCCGGCAGCACCTCGCCACGGATACTTCAAGGGCACAACTGCCTGCCTGGCATCCCTGTACGCGGCCGGCCGCTACCGGGAGCTGCTGGCATTGCTGGACAAGGCGCCGTTCAAGTGGTGGCATGACCGTCGCTGGGGCGTAAAAGCGCTCGCGGCAATGGGCAGGAAATCCGAAGCCATCCGTTATGCCGAGGATTCCCGAGGTCTCAATGATCCCGGCTGGCAGATTGCCCAGGCCTGTGAAAGCATCTTGCTGTCCTCCGGCTTGGCCGACGAGGCGTACCGCCGCTATGCCATTGAGGCCAACCAGGGCACAACGTACCTGGCGACATTTCGCGCCATCGCCAGGAAGTATCCCGACAGGTCAGCGGAAAAGATCCTGCGTGACCTGATCGCCAGCACGCCGGGTGCCGAGGGCAAATGGTTTGCCGCTGCCAAGGACGCAGGCCTGTTTGCGGTTGCTTCTGAACTCGCGACTCGCAGCCCGACCGATCCACGCACCCTGACGCGAGCCGCCCGTGACTACGCTGAGAAGCAGCCCGACTTCGCGCTGGCGGCGGGACTGGCTGCACTGCATTGGATCTCACAAGGTCACGGTTACGAGATTACCGGTGCTGATGTGATCGATGCCTACTCGGCGGTCATGCAGGCGGCCCCAACGGCAGACATTGCGGCGGGGGTTAGTACGCAAATCCGGGCCATGTGTGCAGCACCCGGAGGAGAGTTCTTGCGGGCCGTTCTGAGTCGTCAGTTGTCGAGTTGAAAGTCATTCCTGCGAGCAGTCCCGCAGTGCATGGGCCAATGCAGCAGTCTTGTCACATCAGGCTTGTAATGTCGCCATGAGGTTGCATTATGTCGGTCTTTGTCAATAAATACCGACAAACGCAACATCATGAGTTGGCAGCGTCTTTAGGGTAGGTGATCAGCGGATCCACCCATGGATGGTCATGCAACATCCGCTATCGCAACCGAGCAACACGTGCAGTATTGACACCTTGCCGTCCACCATCCAGTCACGCAATCAGCATAATCCTTTTCAGATGCGCATGCTCGAGGACGAACTACAGCTGTTCTCTGGAGCCGCAAGCGCACATTACATGTCTGATTAGGAGGTGGCTGTGACGATACATGATAAGGATCCGTGGTATCAGAGTTTCCGGGACCTGATTGCAGTCGAAGTTTCCGCATTGCGGGAGCAGACGCAATCGCAGGTGAACTACTTCTGGCAGCAGCATCACGAGACTCACGCGACGCGACCCTACGATGAGTGGGGGCGTCTTGGATTACGTCTTCGGGATCGAAGCGTGGTGTTCGGGATCGAGTGGTATTTGAATTCCTACTACGGTCCGCGCAAAAAACGGGTGGTAGTTAGCAAGGCGGTCACCTTGGCAGCTGATCGCAGTGCGAAGCTGGCTGAGGTTACGAGTAAACTGAAGGCTTGGGAGCTGGAACTCACTCAGTCACTCGAGCCACAGTTTACGATTGTCCGTCGTCAGCTGGACGAATTCGTAAAAATGAACCTGCGGGCACAGATTTACGTCCAGCGTAAACAGAAATTGCGGAGTACAAACGGATAAATCGGGGAAGAATCCGGGCAGTGGGCGGGGCTGCCACACTGCCACAGGAAAAATAGCTTAGCCAGAAATCTCGCAACTCTCGCGGGAATTACCGGCGTCGAAATATGCCTGAAAGACCTTCGGCGTCCGCCCACGCCCTGACCACAGATGTTCCTGCCCATCGATTTCCAGGCGGTAACGCGGCGGAATAGTGGGACGCTTGCCAACCTTCTTCGCGGCGGCGGGTTTACCTTTCGCTGGAGCTTTGCTCGCAGCCTTGGGGGTTTTGGTTTGGGCTTTGGTTTTTGCCTTGGCGCTGTGTCGGCGGTCTCGATTGTAGTCCACTTCAATTGTATAAACTCTTCTCCTCCAGGAACAATTCTTCACGAGTCAGCTCATTCTGGCGCAACTGACGCCCGGTTGGCGTGTCTGCTCAGCAGCGCCGGATTTCGGTGCTCCAGTTTGCGCTTAATCATTACCTGATCCTCCGCACTCCGGACTCCGCCCTCAAAATTGCTTCAATACGTTCCGCTAGCAGCCGCCAGGCCTCGCGCTTCTCCTGCGCGTAGGCGTGGTGCAGATAGTGTCGCCTCACCTTGCCCTTCAGGACGTGACCTTGGCAGCGGTCGATGATTTCCAGTGTGACACCGAGCGCTTGCATCATCGTTGCACCAGTGCGGCGCAGGTCGTGTGGTGTCCACTCACCATTTTTGCCATTGGCCAACACCAGGAAGTCATCATGGCGTCGGCCAGATAATGGCTTGTTGCCCTTCTTGAACATCGATTGACAGTCGCCGATGACCTTCGAGTACGCTTTGGTGGAGATGGGGCCGTCCTTGTCTCGGTTGGGAAACAGCAAGCGGGTTGCGCCGGTCAGGCCGTGCAACTCTGTAAACTGGCGCAGAGCAAACCGCGACAGAAAGATGTGGTGATCCTGTCGTTGGCGGCGTCGGCCTTTGGTGTTGGGGGCAGGAATGAGCCAGGTGGCGGCATCGAGATCAACATGGGACCACTCGGCTTGCATAAGCTCCCCGATGCGGCACAGCGTGCTGAGGCAAATCCACATGGCAAGCTGAATCTGTCTTCCAATCGGCTTCGACCCCTTGTATTTTTGGCCTGGGGGCAGGGCGGCATAGTCGCTATCCAGCTGGGCGAAGATGTTGTGCAGTTCCCGAAGCTCAGCCGGAGACAGGATGCGGTCCCGCTCTTCCACATAGTCGGCATCAAGGAGGGCCTCGACGTCCACGAGATCGCAGGGATTGCCGTCCACCATCAGTCCGCGCCAGGGCTGGCGCTTTTCCGCCCACCGGAGCATCTGGCCAATGTCATTGCTTCGGACCACCACGGAGCGATTCAGGCCGCGGGCGCGGATGCCGCGCAAGACCGCCAGAATGTCTCGCTCTACCAGGGTTGACAGTGGCTTGTTGCCGATGACGGGCAGGACGTCTTTGTCAAAGCTCCGCTTGAGCTCCTCATTTCCATTCTGTCGTGCCACCCCGTCCTTGATCCACTCTTTGAACAAGTCGGTCACCGTCAGGTTATGGGTGGCTTTGCGCTTCGCCTCAGCGATGGTCGCCTCCACGGTTGCCTGTGCCTCGATCCGAGCCGCTTTCTTGGCTGCGGTAGGATCAATCCCATCGGTCACTACGACCCGGACACGGTCACGCTCGGCGCGAATCTCTGCCAGTGGCTTTTTAGGCCACGACCCAAGGCGGTGGTCCCGCTTCTGGCCGTTCAATTTGAATTCATAGCGGAAGAGGACGGTAACGCCACGCTTTCCCGCCCGAACCTTGCCGACCAGGCCGCCAACTTCACGGACGGTACCGCCGTCATCGGCGGCGGTTAGTGCCTCCAGACGCTTGGCCGTTATCTTGCCCATCTCATTTTTGCCCCACTTTTTGCCCCACCGAATCGACTGGCTTGCAGTGTATTTCGATCTACGACAATGGACAAGATAATGTTGTAACTATATGATTAAAAACGTTATTAATGTGTCCGAGTGTTTCCGTGGGCGTCCGGGAAAATCCGGTTTTAATTGCATGGCATGCAAGAGGTCGACGGTTCGATCCCGTCTAGCTCCACCAAAAACAACCCCGGGCTGCCAGGCCCGGGGTTTTTTTTGCGTGTCAGGCCTGCACGATCTTGACGATACGAATGTTGAGGAAACCGTAAGCCACCGCCATCAGCGGGCTGACCAGGTTGAAAAAAGCGTAGGGCGCATAGGCAAACGTGGCGACGCCGAGGGTGGCCGCCATGAACGCTCCGCAAGTATTCCAGGGTACCAGGGCAGACGTCATGGTGCCTGCATCCTCCAGAGTGCGCGAAAGATTTTCCGGCGCCAGACCTCTGCGCTTGAACTCCAGTTGGTACATGCGCCCCGGCAGTACAATGGCGATATACTGGTCGGCGGCGATAATGTTCATGCCGATGGCGGTGAGCACCGTGACCAGGATCAATGAGCCGGTGCCGTGTACGCTCTTGAGCGCGGTGGTGACTATGCGGGCGAGCAGGCCGGTTTTCTCCATTATGCCGCCAAAGCACATGGCAGCGATGATCAGCCACACAGTGTTGAGCATGCTGCTCATCCCGCCCCGCGACAGCAGCTGGTCCAGTGGGGCATTGCCGGTGCTGGCCTGGAAGCCATCGGTCATCGCCAACCAAAGCCCCCTGAAAGTCGCCAGTGTGGTACCCAACTCGCCGCCGGGATCACCGAAATCACGGGTAACGCTGCTTTGGCAAAACACAGCCACCAGGCAACCTGCCAGAGTGCCGATAGTGATGGTGGGAAGCGCAGGGCACTTGCGCCAGGCCAGCACCAACAGCAGAACCAGCGGGAAAAATGCGGGTAGACCCAGACTAAAACTCTGCTCGATAAGGGCTCGGGTAGTATTGACGTCGGCAATGGTTTGTATGCTTTCCGTTTGTCCCCAACCAATCCAGGTAAACAGTGCCAGGGCTATCAGAAAGGAGGGGGTGGTGGTCCACAACATGTGGCGGATGTGGGTGAACAGCTCGACGTCGACCATTGCCGGTGCCAGGTTGGTAGAGTCCGATAGAGGCGACATCTTGTCGCCGAAATAGGCGCCAGAGATAACGGCCCCCGCGGTGATTTCCGGCGCCAGCCCAAGGATATGGGAAACGCCAACCAGAGCGATGCCTACAGTGGCTGCCGTAGTCCATGAGCTGCCTATAGCGGCAGAAACACAGGCGCAAAGTATAAGCGTGGCCGGGTAGAACCAGCCCGGGTCCAGTACGCCGAGACCGAGATGGATGACCGCAGGTGCGGTACCCGCGAGCATCCAGCTGCCAATCATGGAACCGACCATGAGCAGGATCAGGCAGGCCTTGAAGGCGAGCTTGATGCTGTCGATAATCGCATTTTCCAGTTCTTCATATGGCTGGCCACGGAGTACGCCGATGACGACGGTGATCGCAGCTGCGAAAATCAATGCCAGCTGACTGGGCCCCCCCGAGGCATCGTCACCAAACAGGGTCACCGCAAGTCCGAGCATCAGCACGAGGCAACCCAGCGGCAGCAGCGCAAGCCACAGGGACAAATGTTCAGTGGCCGGGTCTGGATGGGTGCTGGTCCGATTCTCTGCCACCGTTTCGTTGCCCCCGTGCTGTTTCATGGATTGCCTTGGCCTGCCAGCTTCAGAGTCGGTTCTGGCGGCAAAAGTCCGCCAGGCTCGCGCGCAAAGTGTCGATAATTTCACCGATGTGCCGGGGTTCGCTGATCATGGGCGGACAGACCATGAAGTGGTCACCGATGTAGCCGCCCCGGCTCCGGCGAGGGTAGATGATCAAGCCACGCTGGTAGGCCAGGTCGCTTAGCTGGAGGTAAGCATTCAGCTCTGCGGGGAGCGGTTCCATGGTGTCCTGATCGGCGACCAGCTCAAAGGCCAGCAGCAGGCCTTTGCCGCGCACATCGCCAATGACCGGGAATTCAGCCTGCAGCTGCTGCAGTCCTGCCTTGAGCAAATCCCCGACCTTTTCCGTGTTGGACAGCAGTTGCTGGCGTTCGATTTCATCCAGTACAGCCAGGCCAACCGTGCAGGCGATCGGGTTGCCGGCATAGGTATGGCCGTGCTGGAAGCCGCCGCTATCGAGCACCGCATCGACAATCGAATCCTGTGCGGTAATTGCCCCCAGCGGAATGTAGCCGGCTCCGAAACCCTTCGCCAGGGCAACAATGTCCGGGTTGATGTTCCAGTGTTCCGCCGCCAAAAAACGTCCGGTACGACCAACCCCGGTCATCACTTCATCGTAGATCAGCAAGACGCCGTAGCGGTCGCAGATATCGCGGATTCGCTGGTAGTAACTGTTCGGCGCTACCAGTGCTCCTGTGGACGCGCCACCGACGGGCTCCATGATGAAGGCGAGCACGTTCTCCGGGCCAAGCTCTTCGATTTTTTCCTGGAGTAAGTCGGCATAGCGGAGTCCTCGCTGATCATCGCCCAGCTCGTCACGATCCAGGTAGCAGCGCGGTGCGGCGATTTTGGGCATGTCCTGGTACATTGGCAGGAAGGGATCGTTCAGCGGCCCGTATCCCGTGACCGCTAGCGCGCCCAGTGTGGAGCCATGGTATGAGGGCGTACGCGATATCACCTGGTAACGGCTGCCCTCGCCGCGGCTCACCGCGTACTGGCGGGCGAGCTTGAGCGCACTCTCCACGGCTTCTGAGCCACCTGAAACAAAGAATACCTTGTTGTGGCCAAGAGGGCTCAGTGCGGCGACGCGTGCCGCCAGTTCTTCCGCCGGTGCGGTTTCAAAGTGCAGACGGTAACCAAAAGTTGCCTGGGCCATTTGCGCTCGCATGGCCGCCAGTACTGCCGGATTGGAGTGGCCGATGTTGGATACCATCGCGCCGCTGGAGCCATCCAGATAGCGCTTTCCATCACAGTCCCACATATACACGCCTTCCGCGCGGTCGAGCAACGGTCGGCGCAGGCGACTTTGGTAGAACAGGTGTGACTCCTTCATTCGATGCGAGGCCTCTTGGGAGTGGTGTTGCCATAGGTTCGTTGCGCCAGAGGTGTTTCGGCAATCAGCGTCGTCAGCTTGTCGAGGAAGGTTGCTTCCGCCACGTTCAGATTGGCGCGTGGATTGCTGATAAGAGTGATGTCTACCGCCGGGGCATCCTTGTAAGGAGGCAGTTGCCAAAGGCGACCGCTCTCGATGTCGCGTTCAACCACGTGGATTGGAAGCGGGCCGAAGCCGAGTCCCGCGGTGATCATGCGCCTGACTTCCTCCAGGTTGTTGGAGGCACCGGCAACCCGCTCGCTGAAGCCGGCTTGTGCTCGCAGCGCTGCTACAGAGTTCAGCACATCTCCGAGCTCGTCACTGAAAAAAGTCACGCGCTCGTGGCCTCGCAAGTCATCCAGGCCAAGCTTCTTGAGTCCGTACAACGGGTGGCCCGGGCCGCAGAAAAAACCGAAGTGCTCACGGTAGAACAGTTGGCTCTTGATATCTGTACGTGCAGGCAGGGCGAGACAAACGCCAAAACTTGCCTTCTTGGAGAGTACCGCTTCCAGTACCTCATGGCTGTTCATTATGGATACAGAGAACGAGGTGCGAGGGTTATCGCGGTGAAATTCTGCCAGCGTATCGTCGAGTAGAGGGGTGGTGATATGACTCGCCATACAGATATTGAGATGGCCTTCGACGGTGTTGCTGAGGCTGGCCAGCAGGTCGGGAAGTCGGGATACCGAGCCAAATATGTCGAGGCATTCCCGGTATAGCGCCTTGCCCTGTTTGGTCAACACAAAGTTGCGTGGGTCACGCTCTGCCAGCGGAGTGTCGAGAATATGCTCCAGTCGTTTCAGGGAATTGCTGACTGTCGGCTGTTTCAGGCCCAGTTCAATGGCAGCTCCCGTAATGCTGTTTTTCTCGGCGACAACGAGGAACGTTCGCAGCAGATTCCAGTCGAGACTCCAGCTCAGGTTGCGCGTAACGAGTGGCGCTGGATTTTTTTCCGAAGGGTCCGGGCTATCTTTCAGTCGCATAATATCATTTCTTAAAACTATGATTGACTTGAATATCATCAAGGTATCAAATCATCAGCGAGTGGGGAATATATTTTTGGCAATATCTATGACGAGGGGCACTGTGGGCAGGAAAGTCATTGTGACATGTGCGATCACCGGATCGATTTACACGCCAACCATGTCGCCGTATTTGCCAGTGACTGGAGAGGAGATCGCGAAATCCTCCATCGCCGCGGCGGAAGCTGGCGCGGCGATCATCCATCTTCATGCCAGGGTTCCAGAGGACGGTCGTCCCAGTGCGGAGCCAGCACATTTCCGCAACTTTATTCCAAGTATTGATGCCGCCTGCGATGCAGTACTGAATATCTCCACCGGCGGCAGTTCGCTGATGAGCCTAGATGAAAGGTTGGCCCCGGCGCGGGCGATGGCGCCGGAAATGTGCTCGCTGAACATGGGTTCCATGAATTTTGGCATCTTCACTCTGGCGCGAAAATACAAGGATTGGCAGCACGATTGGGAGCCGGAGTTGCTGGAGGCCACTCGCAGCCGGATGTTCGCCAATACCTATCAGGACATCGAGAGTACTGTTCTGGAGCTGGGCCAGCGGCAAGGCGCGCGATTCGAGTTCGAGTGCTACGATATGGGGCACATTGAAACACTGGCCTACTATCTGCGTCAGGGGCTCGTGCAGGGGCCTGTGTATGTTCAATTTGTGCTTGGGGTCATGGGCGGGATCGGCGCAACGCCGGAAAATCTCATGGCGATGAAAACCAGCGCAGATCGACTGTTGGGTGATGCTTACCAGTTTTCTGTACTGGCGGCCGGTCGTCAGCAAATGGAGCTTGCAACCATGGGTGTGATTCTTGGCGGCAATGTCAGGGTGGGGTTGGAAGACAGCTTGACGATACCCCCCGGCAAGCTCGCAGAGAGCAACGCCGAGCAGGTGATCAAGATACGACGGATAATCGAGGAGCTTGGTCATGAAGTGGCAACACCTGATGAGGCCAGGGCGCTGCTACAGTTAAAGGGTCGCGACCGGGTACGGACAGATTTTTAGGGGGGTTCCCATGATGCTAACCGCGATGTCGGTGCATGCAGCGCGTCCAACCGGTTGCATTGCACGATGATCGGGATTCGTTCGACAACCGTCGCCGACGCCGCAGCCATTGACCAGATGCTGCGGGCTCTCGCGGAGAGTCAGGGTCAGGCAGAAAAATATCACGGTAGTTCCGCAGCCCTGGCCCATTTCGGGTTCGGTTCCGAGCCGGCGTTCCATGCAAGACTCGCGACTGACGGAGACCAGGCAGTGGGAATGGTTTTGTACTTCTGGGAGTTTTCGACCTGGCGCGCGCAGCGTGGTGTGTATATCCAGGATCTCTTTGTCAATCCTCAGCAGCGTGGTACCGGCTTGGCGACACGCCTCTTGGTCGAAGCCGCCGAGCATGGTCGCGAAGTTGACGCAGCTTATCTTCGCCTGGCACTCGATCACGCCAACTTGCGAGCCGCCCGTTTTTACCAGCGTCTTGGATTCAAGGGTGTGGAGGAAGATTGCATGATGTTGTTGCAAGGGGAAGCCTACCGGGCACTGCGGCGCGAGGCTGTGTCATGTTGACCCCGGGGCGCGTCATGGCGGGTTTGCTGGCGCTGCTGTTGCTGCCTTACGCGGCGGGAGCGCAGGAGGCTACCCGGGTTCCTGTGCTTGCCCAGGTCGCACATCCGCACAGTTACTACTGGCGGGAAATGTATATGCCACAGCTGACTGCCGGCCCGAGTTCTGCGACCTTCAGTCCGGACGGCGGCAGTGTGATCTACAGTATGCAGGGGTCGCTCTGGCGCCAGGCCCTGGATTCTACGATGGCAGAGGAGATCACCGCCGGCCCCGGGTACGATTTTCATCCGGACTGGTCGCCCGATGGGCGTCACGTGGTATTTGCCAGGCAGCACCACAATGCACTCAACCTGATGCTGCTGGACCTGCAGACCGGCCGGGAGACTGCGCTGACCACGGGAGGGGGAGTTCATCTGGAGCCGCGCTGGAGCCCCGAGGGGGGACGTCTCGTCTACGTTCGCACCGATGCAGATGGTTTTTTCGGGATTTACCTGGCGAATGTTCGCGGCGACAGGCTCGTCAGCGAGCAGCCTCTCGTGGCTGGCAAGAAAACCGAAAAGTTTCGTTATTACTACTCTGCGGAGGACCACGCCATCAACCCGTCGTGGTCACCGGATGGAAAATCCATTGTCTACGTCACCAATCCCGAAGTGGCGTGGGGCACCGGCGGTATCTGGGAAGTGCCGGTGGATGACCCGCGGCAAGCGCGCCTGCTTGTCAGCGAAGAGACCACCTGGGCGGCACGCCCCCAGCTGGCAAGCGATGGCAAGCGTCTTCTTTACAGCAGCTACCGTGGCCGCCAGTGGCACCAATTGTGGATTACCAACCGCGGGGGCGAATACCCGCTGCCAATAACCTTTGGTGATCACGACCTCTGGCAGCCCCGCTGGAGCCCCGATGACAGGCAGCTGCTCTACGTGAGTAACGCGTCGGGCGGGCTGGAGCTGGTGTTGCACACCTTTGCCGGGGGGGCAACCCGGGTACTCAACCCCGATGAACGGAGATATAAACGACCCATGCGGACGCTGCGCCTGCGGGTTGTTGATGATGCTGGCCTGGTATTGCCAGCGCGGGTGAGCCTGCTGGCAGCGGACGGTCGTCACTATGCCCCCGACAATGCGCTCGTTCACGGTGATGACTATGTAGACAGCGCAACGGCAGACCACGAGAACCATTATTTTCACTGCCCAGGCGAATGTAGTGTGATGGTTCCGGAGGGGCCGTTGCAGGTCTTTGCCATGCACGGTTTCGAGCATCGACTGGTGCAACAGTCGCTGGCATCACCGCCCGCGGATGGCCGCCTCGATCTGGTACTGGCGTCGCAGCCACTGCCGCAGCGTTTTGGCAATTATCACAGTGCCGATCTGCATGTGCACATGAACTACGGGGGTGCGTATCGTCAGACCACCGCCACCATGGCAGCGGGGGCACGCGCTGAAAATCTGGACATTGTCTATAACCTTATTGTGAACAAAGAGGAGCGCATTCCGGATATCGCACTGTTTCGCACTGACCACGAGTCCTTTGACGGAGTCACCGTATATCAGGGACAGGAGTACCATACCAGCTACTGGGGGCACCTCGGTCTGCTGCATTTGGAGAGCCATTTCCTGACACCGGACTTCTCTTCCTACTGGCATACGGGGCTGGCCTCGGCTTATCCCTCCAACACACTGATCCAGGAACTGGCCCGCTCCCAGGGCGCGGTTACCGGCTATGTGCAC
>NZ_JAVKCQ010000080.1:0-9517 GCF_040222615.1 Haliea sp. | reverse complement strand
AGCCTGCGGCCGCCGCCGCTGGCGCCCTCGGCGGCACCCGGAACTGGGGATCGATGCGCTCATTGCGCCAGGCCATGCGCCAGTCCAGGTGGGGACCGGTGGCGCGGCCGGTGGCGCCGACCTCGCCGATGATGTCGCCGGCCTGCACTTCATCGCCAACCGCCACCCGCACCCGGCTCAGGTGCAGGAAGGAGGAGGACAGGCGATAGCCGTGATCGAGAATGATGGTGCCGCCGGAATAGAACAGATCCGGCTCCGCCAGAGTCACCACACCGGAGGTCGGTGCCCGCACGATGGTCCCGGTAGGTACCGCCACATCGACGCCGTAATGAGGATTGCCCGGGGTGCCGTTGTAGACCCGCTGGCTGCCGTAGACACCGGAGATTCGGCCCTCCACCGGCCAGCGGAAACCCGCGAGGGCATCCGCCAGCAGGTCCGGCCGGGCGAGATACCGTGCCTTGGCCGCGTTGACCAGCTCGCGCTCGCGGGCAATTCGCGCCAGCACTTCCGGCGGCGGTGTCACCGTCTGCTGCGGCACCCCCTCCACCCGCTGGATAT
Source organism: Haliea sp. (assembly GCF_040222615.1). GTDB lineage: Bacteria > Pseudomonadota > Gammaproteobacteria > Pseudomonadales > Halieaceae > Haliea. The sequence goes on along the minus strand of NZ_JAVKCQ010000080.1, from coordinate 8,959 downwards.
CGTATTCGCGGCTGGCCACGGTCAGTGGCTGGCGACAGTCCCCCACCACCAGCTCCGCCGAGCGCGCCGCATCGCGGCCAAACCCGGCGATAAAGGTGCCATCCGCCAGCACATCCAGTGGCCGACCGTCGAGGGTGACGGCGACACCGGGGGCCGCCTGACCCCAGACGAGCCCGCCCTGCTGCTGCTGCCCCTGCAGGTCCACGCAGACCGCGGCAGCGGTCGAGGACAGGCAGGCCAGGGCGGCACCTGCCAGCAGTGATTTCAGGGTCATGGTCATCTTGCCTCCCGGATGTCGAAGACCGCTAGTGTACTGAAACGGACGCCGCTAGAATACGCGCCATGAGCAGATACCGTCCCCCCCGCCGCCGCGGCTCGGCCTACATCACTCCCGAAGGGGAACGCGTCCTGCGCCAGGAACTACACCAGCTGTGGAAGGTGGAGCGGCCACAGGTGACCGATGTGGTCCACGAGGCGGCCAAGAACGGCGATCGCTCGGAAAACGGCGACTATATCTACGGCAAACGCCGCCTGCGGGAAATCGATTCGCGGGTCCGCTTCCTCAGCAAGCGGCTGGAGGAGCTGACGGTCGTGGACCGGGCCCCGGCTGATACCGGCAAGGTGTTCTTCGGCGCCTGGGTCACACTGGAGGACGACGATGGCAAGGAGCGCTGCTACCGCATTGTCGGCCCGGACGAGTTCGACCTCGCCGCGGGCAAGCTGAGCATGGATTCGCCGCTGGCGCGTGCCCTGCTGGGCAAGCGCCTTGACGACGAAGTGGTGGTGCACAGCCCCGCCGGGGAGCAAGGCTATTACATCACTGCGATACGCTACAGCCGGTAGCGCAAGCCCAGCTCGAAGCTGCGCTCTGGGCCGACATAGATGCCCTGCCTGAGGCCGGTGATATAGCGCTTGTCGGCGATATTCTTGACCGCGCCAAACAGGGTCAACTGGTCGCTCACCGCATACTGGGCCATGGCGTCGAAAAGCGTGTAGGACGGCATCAGCCCGCCCCAGATCGAACTGACGGCTCCTGTGGGAAACGCCTCTGCATTGGTCGGGTCACCGTACTGCTCACCGCGGTGATGGGCTGTCAGCGCCGCGCTGAGCCCGCCATCGCTGTAATTCAGGGACGCGTTGGCCAGGTATTCCGGCGCGTAGGGCAGGCGATTGCCGCGATTGTCCCCGGAGCGGAACTCTGACTCGGGCACCCAGGTGAAATTGGTATCCAGGCTGAACCCGCCACCGAGTTCATACCCCAGCACCAGTTCCATGCCCTGGTGCAGGGTCTCGCCGGCATTGCTCTGGGACAGGTTGGGATCGCTGTTGCCCGTCACCACCTGGTTGTCGAACTCCATGTAGAACGCCGCCACCTCGTAGGTCAGGGCGCCCTGCAGGCCGCGCACACCGATTTCGTAGTTCACCGAGCGCTCGCCCTCGAGATCCTGGTCAGTCAGGCCATCCAGGGCGACACCGTTGGATGCCGGTGAGAACGCGCGGTAGACACCGCCGTAGAGCTGTGCCGTATCGGTCAGCTCATAGGTGGCGCCAATGCCGGGCAGCACTTCCGTGTTGGAGGTGTCGGCAGAGGCGTTGTTATCCGTGAGCACGACCTGCTTTTGCTCATAGGACTCCACGCGCACACCCGGGGTCAGGGCCAGCCGGTCCGTCAGCTGCATGCGGTTCTGCACGTAGGCGGCGACACTGTCCGCAGAGTCGATACGGTGACGGTCATTGATGCCCGTGCGGTCGGCTTCGCGGGTCGCGCGAATGCGGGTATCGTCGGATTCTTCCTGCATGAAACGCAGGCCAAACTCGGCATCGCTGGCAATACCGAACAGCTCATGTTGCAGCGTCAGGCGGGTCTCCAGGCCGTAGCGCTCGAAGCTGCGGTTGTTGCCCGTGAGGGTATCGGCGTAGACCCAGCGCCCGGCCTCTTCCGACGCCGCTGTGTCGACATCGTAGCGCCAGTAATCGCGGGTAACCTCACTCCAGTAGGCCAGGGTCTGCAGACTGGCGCGGTCATTGATCTGCCATTCGTGGTTCAGGTCAAGCCCCACGCGATCGGTCAGGAAGTAGTCATCCGGGGCCGGGTTATAGTCGGCGCCGTCACGGTAATCCTCCAGCAGCAGTCCGCGGTAGGAGATATTGGCGTCGTTCTCGTGCCAGGAGAACTTCAGCCCGACCTGGTGATCACTGCCCAGGGCCATGCCGGCCTTGAGCATGATGTCGCTCATCTCGTAGTCCTTGTCCATGAAACCGTCGCTGCGGGCATGGGTGGCGACGATGCCGGCGAAGGCGTCCCCGGACTCGCTGCGGCCGCCCGCTTCCAGGGACGCCTCGCGCGTGTCAAAGGAGCCCAGCCGGGTGGAGACCAGGACGCCGTCATCGGGAGTCTTGGTCTGGTAGTTGACTACCCCGCCGATAGTGGACGGACCGTAGCGCAGGGAGGCAGAACCCTTCAGGACCTCAATGCGCTCGATCCGCTGGATACGCGGGTTGAAATAGCGCTCGTTGCCGATGAACAGGCCCGGCGCCACCGGCACACCGTCCTCCAGGATCAGGGACTTGGACTCGCTGGCGGAGAGGCCGCGCAGACCGACGTTGGCAACAATCGAAGTCTCTTCCTCGCTCTTGGTGTTGATTCCCGGCACCCGGCGCAGGGCATCTTCGGTCGACAGGGGCTGCAGCAGCTCCAGGCGTTCGCGGTCAATCAGCACCACGGAACCGGTCTGGCGCGACACGGCATCCTCGTTCTTGCCAATGACTTCGATCACCGGCAGCGGCACCGTTCTTTCGCTCCCGGCGTAGGCGGCGGTAGGCAGTAAGGCGGCCACAGCGGCGGCCATCAGAGTGCGTTGCATGAAATCCCCTCCCAGTGGTGAACATGGCAATAGGAGGGATGTTATTGAGATGTATTCGTATTTGCAATACGCAATGAGAATTACTTTTGTTTCATAGGCACCGGTTCACTATGTCAGGCTCCGGTGCCACCGCTCATTCCAGCGCGGCATAGACCAGCGCCTCCAGCTGGCCGCGCAGGTTGAAAGTGCTGGACGGCATCAGCTGGGTCATGAAGATCACCACCAGCTCTTCCGCCGGGTCCACCCAGAACAGGGTGCTGGCGAGACCGCCCCAGAAGAAGGTACCGTGGGACGCGGGATAGCCGTTCTTCACCGGGTCGATCTTGCTGGCAAAACCGAGGCCGAAGCCGACGCCCTCGTACTGGGTTTCACTGAAACTGCCCATGGCAATGGCGGACAGATCGACGCCCCCCGGCAGGTGGTTGGCCGTCATGTACTCCAGGGTCCTGGACCCGATCACCCGCTGGCCGTCCAGGCTCCCCCCCTGCAACAGCATCTGGCAGAAGCGGTAGTAGTCGGGCACCGTGGAGAGCAGGCCACCGCCGCCGGACCAGAACACCCGGTCGCGGAACTGGCTGTCCTGGCCGTCGTCATTGCACACCAGCTTTTTCGCCGCATCCCGTTCATAGCAGGACGCCAGCCTGGCCACGTTCTCCGGCGTGATATTGAAGCCGGTGTCCACCATGCCCAGCGGCTCGAACAGGGCCTGCTGCAGGTACGCGGGGAGGGACTGGCCACTGAGCACCTCGATCAGGTGTCCCAGCACATCCGTTGCCAGGGAATAATTCCAGCTGCTGCCCGGGGAGAACTCCAGCGGCAGCTGTGCCAGCTGATCGACCATATGCTGCAGGGTGTAGCCCGGCGCCGGGTTGCCGATCTGCAGTTTGCGATAGGCATAGTCGATGTTGCTCTCCCGCAGGAAATCGTAGGTCAGCCCGGAGGTGTGACGCAGCAGGTCGCGGATGGTCATGGGCCGCTCGCAGGGCTCCGTCTCGAACAACGGGAAAGCACCGGCCTTGCGCACCGCCAGCTGGCGCCAGGAGGGGATAAAGCGATGGACCGGGTCGTCCAGCGCAAACAGGCCGCGCTCGAACAGGGTCATCAGGGCGACCGAAGTGATCGGCTTGCTCATGGAGTAGATGCGGAAAATGGTATCCGCGGTCATGGCCGTGCCGCGCTCGAGGTCGCGCTGGCCGGCGACGTCCAGCAGGCAGACCTGGCCGTGCCTGGCTACCAGGGTAATGCTTCCCGGCAGCTTCCCCGGTGCGAGATACTGCCCCCGCAGATGCTCTCCTATACGGGCCAGCTGCCCACTGTGGAGCCCCAGTTCCTCGGGTGTCACCAGTTCCATCGCACTTCCTTCAACGCCAGGTCAGTTGTGCCGACCAGTGTGCCAGACTGGTCAGAACGGGTACAGTTTATTGCCGCTGTCCGGCATGGCTGCTAACATTCGCGCCTTGGATTTTGCCCCGCCTTCCCAGCCTCAGCCATCGCCTGGAGACCACATGACGCGCCCTTCCCTGCCGGAACTGGAACATCACCAGGAATTCATCGGTCGCCACATCGGGCCCACGCCGGAACAGCAGGTCGAGATGGCACGTGCCCTGGGTTTTGACAGCGTGGACGCCCTTATAGACGCCACCGTGCCCGCGGGAATTCGCGATCCGCGGCCCATGGACCTGGCGCCGGCGCAAACCGAACAGGCCGTGATCGCGCGGCTGAAAACCATTGCCCGCAAGAACCGGGTACTGACATCCTATATCGGCACCGGCTACCACGACACCTGGACCCCTGCCGTCATCCAGCGCAACGTGCTGGAAAACCCGGGCTGGTACACCGCCTACACCCCCTACCAGCCCGAGATCTCCCAGGGCCGGCTGGAGGCGCTGCTGACCTTCCAGCAGGCCATCATGGACCTGACCGGCATGGAGCTGGCCAACGCGTCGATGCTGGACGAGGGCACCGCGGCGGCGGAAGCCATGACCCTGCTGCAGCGGGTCAACAAGAAAAACCGCAGCAACCGCTTCCTGGTGGCCGACGACTGCCACCCCCAGACGATCGCCGTCGTGCGCACCCGCGCCGAGGCGCTGGACATCGAAGTGGTGGTGGGGGACCCGGAGCAGCTGGTGGCGAGCACCGATGCCTTCGGCCTGCTGCTGCAGTACCCGGGTACCTACGGCCATGTCCGCGACCTGGAGCCACTGATCGCGCGCGCCCACGATGCCGGTACCCTGGTCACCGTGGCCGCGGATATCCTCTCCCTGCTGCTGCTGAAGTCACCGGGCACCCAGGGTGCCGACGTGGTGGTGGGCAACTCCCAGCGCTTCGGCGTGCCGATGGGCTTTGGCGGCCCCCACGCCGCGTTCTTTGCCACCCGCGACGCCTACAAGCGCTCTACCCCCGGGCGCATCATTGGCGTGTCCATCGACCGCCACGGCAACGAGGCGCTGCGCATGGCGATGCAGACCCGGGAGCAGCACATTCGCCGGGAGAAGGCCACGAGCAACATCTGTACCGCCCAGGCCCTGCTCTCGATCATGGCGGCGTTCTACGCCATGTACCACGGGCCGACCGGCCTGCGCCGCATCGCCGAGCGGGTACAGCGCCTGACCGGGCTGCTGGCCGCGGGCCTGCAGGCGGCCGGGATCCAGCCGCAGAACAGCCACTTTTTCGACACCCTGACCCTGGACGTGGGCGAGCAACAGTCGGTGATTGTCGAGCGCGCCCTGGCGGCGGGCATGAACCTGCGCATCATTGGCAGCGGGCAGCTGGGCATTGCCCTGGACGAAACCACCAGCGCGGAGGATGTCGACCAGTTGCTGGCGGTGATCACCGGCTCGGCCCCGGCCAGGAGCTGCCGCGAGCGGGACGATGCCGTCGATGGCATCCCCGGCGACCTGCTGCGCGAGGTCGACTACCTGCAGCACCCGCTGTTCAACGAGTACCATTCGGAAACGGAAATGCTGCGCTACATGCGCCGGCTGGAGGGTCGGGACATCGCCCTCAACCAGGCCATGATCCCGCTGGGCAGCTGCACCATGAAACTCAACGCCACCACCGAGATGCTGGCGGTCACCTGGCCCGAGTTTGCCGGGATGCACCCCTTTGCCCCCGCGGACCAGACCGAAGGCTACCAGCAGCTGCTGGCGGAACTGGAGCACATGCTGAAGGAGTGCACCGGCTATGACGCCATCTCCCTGCAGCCCAACGCCGGCTCCCAGGGCGAGTACGCCGGCCTGCTGGCGATCCGCCGCTACCACGAAAGCCGCGGCGACCACCAGCGCGACGTCTGCCTGATCCCCTCTTCCGCCCACGGCACCAATCCCGCCAGCGCCGCCCTTGCGGGCATGCGGGTGGTCATCGTGGAGTGCGACAGCCAGGGTAACGTGGACCTGGCGGACCTGGCGGACAAGGCCGGGAAGCACAGCAACGAGCTGGCGGCGATCATGATCACCTATCCATCCACCCACGGCGTGTTCGAGGAAACCGTGGTCGACGTCTGCGACATCGTGCACCGCCACGGCGGCCAGGTGTATGTGGATGGCGCCAACCTCAACGCCCTGGTGGGTCTCGCCCCACCCGGCAAGTTCGGCGCTGACGTCTCGCACCTGAACCTGCACAAGACCTTCTGCATTCCCCACGGCGGTGGCGGCCCGGGCATGGGCCCGATCGGGGTCGGCGCCCACTTGCAGCCCTTCCTGCCCTCACACCCGGTTGTGCCGCTACCCGGGCTGCCGCAGGGCAATGACGTCGTATCCGCCGCACCCTGGGGCAGCGCTTCCATCCTGCCCATCTCCTGGGCCTATATTGCCCTGATGGGAGCGGAAGGCCTGACCCAGGCCACCAAGGTCGCCATCCTCAGCGCCAACTACATTGCCCTGCGCCTCAAGGATCACTATCCGGTGCTCTACACCGGCCGCAATGGCACCGTGGCCCACGAGTGTATTGTCGATATCCGGCCGCTGAAAGAAGCCAGCGGCATCAGCGAGGAGGATATCGCCAAGCGCCTGGTAGACTTCGGTTTCCACGCCCCGACCATGTCCTTCCCGGTACCGGGCACGCTGATGATCGAGCCGACTGAATCGGAGTCGCTGGCAGAACTGGATCGCTTCTGTGATGCCATGATCACCATCCGCGAGGAGATACGCGCGGTGCAGGAGGGGCGCCTGGACGCCCAGGACAACCCCCTGCGCAACGCCCCCCACACCTTGCTCGACGTCACCGCCGAACAGTGGGGCCACGCCTACAGCCGGGAGCAGGCCGCCTTCCCCGTGGCCTCGCTGCGGCGCAGCAAGTACTGGCCACCGGTAAACCGGGTCGACAACGTGTATGGCGACAGGAACCTGGTGTGTTCCTGCCCGAGTATGGATGCCTATCGGGAGCCGGTGGAGGGTTAGGCAGGCCAACGAGGCCTCACGCGCTGCGCTAGCGTGTGAGCGCCGTCGCAGCAAGCTCGAACGACCTGAGTCGCTGCGGGTGATCATGGATGGATGACATCAGCATCAGTTCATCCGCACCCGTGGACGCGACAAAGGCACGCATCGCTGCAGCCACCGTGTCCCGGTCGCCCACCGCGGAGCAGCGCAACATATCGGTCAACATCTGTTTCTCCTGAGGCGCCAGGGTGTCAAAAAAGCCGGCTCGCGGTGGTGGCATCTTGCCCCCCGTGCCGCGCCGCAGGCGCACAAAAGTCTGCATCATCGAGGTCTGCAGCAGCTGTGCTTCCTCGTTGGTATCAGCCGCAAACACGTTATAGCCCAGCATCACATAAGGCTTGTCCAGTTGTTCTGAGGGTTCAAACTTTTCCCGATAGAGGTCTATCGCCTGTTCCATGTAGGCGGGCGCGAAGTGCGAAGCAAATGCAAACGGCAGGCCGAGCATGGCCGCCAACCCGGCGCCGTACAGGCTGGAACCCAGAATCCACAGTGGCACCTCGGTGCCGGCGCCAGGCGTGGCCACCACGGGTTGCCCGGGCTGTGCCGGCTTCAGGTAATACTGGAGTTCCAGCACGTCATTGGGGAAGTCATCGACGCTGCTGTTGAGATTGCGACGCAGAGCCTGCGCCGTGCGCTGGTCCGTGCCTGGCGCACGACCCAGCCCGAGGTCGATACGGCCGGGAAACAGCGTTGCCAGCGTACCGAACTGCTCTGCAATCACCAGCGGTGCATGGTTGGGCAGCATGATTCCGCCCGAACCCAGCCGTATTGAGGTTGTGGCGTTGGCCAGGTGCGCAATCACGATGGACGTCGCTGCGCTGGCGATGCTCTGCATGTTGTGATGCTCGGCAACCCACAGGCGATGATAACCCCACCGCTCCGCGTGCTGCGCGAGGTCCCTCGCGTTTTGCAACGCCTCGGCAGTGGTGCTGCCCTCGGGAACAGCGGTAACGTCAAGAATGGACAGTGGAATCATCGGCGGAGTATACCGGGAGGTGGGACGCCACGTCATGAATCACGCGCATTATCCCGGTTTTTCTGGCGGAGCCCCGCCAGGCGCGACCTAGACCTTGGTCGCTACCCTGACGCCCTGCTTGCCCTTCGCTTCGTACATGGCTTCATCGGCGCGCGCCAGAGCGAGATCCAGGGTGTCACCCTCCTTGATGGCGGTGATGCCCAGGGAAATTGACACATCCAGCGGCTTCCCGTTGTCATTGAAACCGGCATCCAGCACCTCGTTGAATGCGCTTACCGCGTAGATTTCCGCGCCTTCCGCTCCCGTATCCGGAAGCAAAATGACAAACTCGTCACCGCCAAAACGACACACCACATCGGTGACACGGGCACGGGACTGCAGGATGTCGGCAACCTTGACCAGCACCAGGTCGCCCGCAGCATGGCCGTAGGTGTCATTGATTTGCTTGAACTTGTTGCAGTCGACAAATACGATGGAAAGCTTGGCCCCGCTGCGTTCCCAGCGCGCAAACAATTCCACCGAACGTTCGTCAAAACCGTTGCGGTTGTACACACCGGTAAGTTGATCCTTGACGGCGAGATCGTTTTTGTTGCGGATTTCCGTGCGCAACACTTCCGCCTCTATTTCCAGCCGGGTCAGCTGCTCGGAGAGCACGTCAACTTTTTCCTGCGCCTGCTTGTGTT
>NZ_JAVKCQ010000079.1:0-21993 GCF_040222615.1 Haliea sp. | reverse complement strand
AGAGTTCGCTGAAATCGAACCACACCACATCGTCCGCCAGGCTGCGGCAACGGATCTGGCGGCCATTGATCAGGAGGTTCTCCCCGGGCTGCCCCGGGTGGGGCGCCAGGCGCTCAAAGCTATGTTGCAGGCTGCGGTCAGCACCCTCGTCGAGCGGGTAGTGGTACAGCTCGGCCTGCTCCAGGGTGCGCAGCCGATAGTCGATACCCGCATCCACGTTGATCACCCGGGTATGGCGCTCCAGCAGGGCAATGGCGGGCAGGAACCGCTGCCGCTGCAGGCCGTTCTCGTACAGGTGGGCAGGTTCGATATTGGACGTGGCGACCAGGGTCACCCCGCGGGCAAACAGCGCCTCCATGAGCCCGCCGAGGATCATCGCATCGGCAATATCAGTGACGAAGAACTCGTCAAAGCAGATCACGCGGGCCTCCGCCGCAAGCCGGTCCGCGACCAGCAACAGGGGGTTTTTCTCCCCCCCCAGCTGTTTCAGCTCGGCGTGTACCCGTTGCATGAAACGGTGAAAGTGCACCCGCAGCTTGGCTTCCAGCGGGAGGCATTCGTAGAACGTGTCCACCAGGTAAGTCTTGCCGCGGCCGACGCCGCCCCAGAGATAGAGCCCCTGCTCGGGCTCCTGCACCTGCCGCTGCCAGAACTGCCACCAGCGCCGCGGGCGAGGCTGCCGCGCCAGCAGGCGCTCGTACAGGTCCTGCAGCAGGCGCACCGCCGCCTCCTGGGCGGGGTCGCGGGAAAACCCTTCCCGTTGCAAATCGGCCTGGTAGCGCTGCCAGGGGCTGGTCAAAATCTGGCTCAAGCGGGTATCCGGTCAGAGTCTGGTAGTGATATCGGCGGCACACTCTAACGATGCCCCGGGTCCTTGGCAACCGAGGCCACCCTCGGCCGGGAAGCCGGGTGCTGCCGAAAATGCTACAAAACGAGACCTGGGGCCCCTGGTCTCGGTATACTGGGACGGCCCCAATCGCTGGCTAGAGGAATTCCCGTGTATAGTTTGACGATACTTGTCGCCACCGGCGCCGTAACACTCCTGGTTGGCCTAGGCCTCGGCGCGCTGCTGGGCCGCCGCACGTCCGATGATGGACAGCGCCTGCGCGAGACCGAGCGCAAACTGGACCAGCTGAGCCAGGACAAGCGCGCCTACGAGGAAGAAGTGGTCGAGCACTTTACCCAGACCGCGGCGCTGCTCAATTCCCTGACCGAAAGCTATCGCAATGTGCACAACCACCTTGCCACGGGCGCCGAGGCACTGTGCCAGGAACGGGGCCCGGTCTCGCTGGAGCGGCTACAGAGTCGTACCGATGACGCCGAAATCCCCGCCCACCTCGCCCGTATCCAGCCGCCGCTGGATTACGCTCCCAAGGCATCGCCGGAAGAAAAGGGCATGCTCAACGAGGAGTTCGGCATCGAGCGTGCGCGCATTCGGGAGGCGCGGGACGCCGAGGCCTGAGGCCATTGCTCAAACCGGGTTGTCGATGTCCACATACCGGTGCTCCAGCCCGTACCGGGCCGCCAGGTGCTCCCCCAGGGCCTGAACCCCGTAGCGTTCGGTTGCGTGATGGCCCGCGGCGACAAACTGCAGCCCCTCCTCGCGGGCAATGTGCACCGTCTGCTCCGATGCCTCCCCCGTGAGAAACAGGTCAGCGCCCGCGGCGACCGCGGCGCCAATATAGGACTGGGCGGCGCCGATACACCAGGCAATGCGCTGTACCGGACGGCCCGGGTCACCAATGTGCAGCGGAGCGCGCCCGGTCAATGACTCCAGCCGCGCCACCAGGTCTGCGGCTCGCAGGGGCTGCGGCAGACGGCCCACACTGCCCACGGATTCGGGGCTTGCCGCATCCAGGTGTTCCGGATCCAGAATCCCCAGCAGAGCGCCGAGCCGCGCGTTGTTGCCGAGTTCCGGGTGGGCATCCAGGGGCAGATGGTAGGCCAGCAGGCTCATGTCATGCCGCAGCAGGGTACCCAGCCGACGACGCTTCATGCCCACCACCGGCTGGGCCTCGCCCCGCCAGAAGAAACCGTGGTGCACCAGAACCAGGTCCGCTTCCAGTTCGGCCGCGGCGTCCAGCAGCAACTGGCAGGCGGTGACGCCGCTGACGATACGCTGCACGCCCGGACGCCCCTGCACCTGCAGTCCATTGGGACAGTAATCGCTGAAACGACTCGCCTGCAGGAGTTCATCGGTATAAGTGACCAGTTGCTGCAGATCGACAGGCATAATGCAATTCCGGGACAGATGATGGCGGGTTCAGAGCTGCTGTATCGCCCGCCATAATATACAATGCAGGCGCGAATCGACACACGGCCCCTGCTCTATGATCAACAGCCTGCGTTTTATGATGTGGCCAGCCATCGCCGGCCTGCTGGCAGCGCTGCTGATCCTGGACCGCTGGGTGCTGCCGCGCCCCGCAAACGTCAGCGCCAGTGGCGCCACGGCGAGCTACGCGCCCGCCGTGCGCAGCGCCACCCCGGCGGTCGTCAACATCTACACGGCGAAACTGGTGCAGTCCCGCAGCAACCTGTTGCGGGACGAATTGCTCTCCCGCCGCCTCGATGCAGCTCCCGCACAGCGACAGCGTATCGAACGCTCGCTGGGCTCCGGCGTGATCATGACCGAAGAGGGGCACATTCTCACCAACAACCATGTCATTGATGAGGCCGACGCCATCCAGGTGTTGCTGCACGATGGCCGCTCGGCCAATGCGGTGGTCATCGGCACCGACCCGGCCACTGATCTCGCGGTGCTCCAGGTGCAGCTGCCAGACCTGCAGCCCATCGCCATCGCGGATTCCGACAGCGCCCGTGTCGGCGACGTCGTGCTCGCCATCGGTAACCCGCTGGGCTTTGGCCATTCGGTGACCCAGGGTATTGTCTCCGCCCTCGGCCGCTACGGCCTGCAGCTGTCGGTCTACGAGGACTACATCCAGACCGATGCCACCATTCACCTGGGGAATTCCGGCGGTGCGCTGATCAACGCCCGGGGCGAACTGCTGGGGATCAACACCCTGATCTACACGGGCACCGACCAGTCCCGCGGCGTCTCCACCGGCATCGGCATCAGCCTGGCGATTCCGGCCAATATGGCGCTGTTTGTGATGGCTGATCTGATCCGCTACGGCGAGGTTATTCGCGGCTGGCTGGGAGTGAGCGTGGCCCCGGTGCGCGGCCTGAACGAACAACAGCCGGGCCTGCAATTGCTGGAGGTCACCGCCGTGGCCACCGACAGTCCCGCCCAGCGGGCAGGGGTCATGGTCCGGGATATCATCACCCACATCGACGGCGAGCCGGTTCGCGATGGCCGCCTGACAATGCACCGCATTGCCCAGCTGCGGCCCGGCGACAAGATCGACATTACCGTGGTGCGCAACAACCAGACCCTGGACCTGCAGGCTATCGTCGGCACCCTGCGGCAGTCGCCAACGTCCGGATAGCCCCGGGCCGGATTACTTCAGGCGATACTCGGCGCTGCGGGCGTGGGCAGTCAACTGCTCACCCCGCGCCAGCACGGAGGCAATCCGCCCGAGGGACTGCACCCCCTGCTCGCTGCACATGATCAGTGAACTGCGCTTCTGGAAGTCATAGACCCCGAGCGGCGAGAAGAACCGCGCTGTGCGCGAGGTGGGCAGGACGTGGTTGGGACCGGCGCAGTAGTCCCCCAGGCTTTCCGATGTGTAGCGACCCATGAAGATCGCCCCGGCGTGACGCACCGCACCCAGCAGAGCTTCCGGGTCGGCCACTGAAAGCTCCAGGTGTTCCGGCGCCAGCTGATTGCTGACCGCCACGGCCTCAGCCAGGTCACGGGTGAGGACCATGGCGCCGCGGCGCTCCAGGGAAGCGCGGATGATGTCCGCCCGCTCCATGGTGGGCAGCAGCCGCCGGATGCTGGCCTCCACCCGCTCCAGGTAGCCGGCGTCGGGGCAGAGCAGAATGGCCTGGGCATTCTCGTCGTGCTCGGCCTGGGAGAACAGGTCCATCGCCACCCAGTCGGGGTCGGTTGAGCCGTCGCAGATCACCAGGATCTCCGAGGGTCCCGCCACCATGTCTATCCCCACCCGCCCGAACACCTGGCGCTTGGCGGTGGCGACAAAAATGTTACCCGGGCCGACGATCTTGTCGACTGCGGGCACGGTGGCGGTACCAAAGGTGAGCGCCGCCACGGCCTGGGCACCGCCGAGGGTGAAGATGCGGTCGACTCCGGCGATGGCCGCCGCCGCCAGCACCAGGTCATTGAGTTCGCCGCCGGGAGCCGGCACCACCATGATGATCTCGCCGACCCCGGCCACGTGGGCAGGCAGCGCATTCATCAGTACCGAAGACGGATAGCTGGCCTTGCCACCCGGCACATAGATACCAACCCGGTCAAGGGCCGTGATCTGCTGGCCCAGCAGATTGCCCTCGGCGTCGCGATACTGCCAGCTGTCCTGGCGCTGGTGCTCGTGGTAACTGCGCACCCGGATCGCGGCCTGCTCCAGCGCCTCGCGCCGGGCGAGTGGAATCGCGGTCAGCGCCGCGTCAATACGGGCCCGGGGAATTTCCAGCTGCGCGGCACTGTCCAGTTGCAGGCGGTCAAAGCGGGCGGTGTACTCCAGCAGCGCCGCGTCGCCGCGGGCCCGGACATCTGCGAGGATTCCGGCGACGGTCTGCTCCACCGCCACATCCAGCCCCTCCTCCCAGTCGGTCAGCGCCGCCAGGCGCGCGGCAAAATCCGCATCGGTTGTGGCCAGCCTCTGCATCAGCTACCCCCGGTCGCGGTCGCCAGCCGATCCACAAGGTTCTGGATCGCGCGGTACTGGGAGCGCATGGCCGCCTTGTTGACGATCAGGCGGGAACTGATGCGGGCAATTTCGTCCAGTGGCTCCATGCCGTTGGCGCGCAGGGTATTGCCGGTATCCACGATATCCACGATGAGGTCGGCCAGGTTCATCATGGGCGCCAATTCCATGGCTCCGTAGAGCTTGATGACGTCGGCGTGCACACCCTGGGCCGCGAAAAAGCGCCGGGCTATGTTGGCGAACTTGGTGGCGACCCGCACCCGGGCACCGCTGCCCTGCCACCCTACTGGCCCGGCGGTCATCAGCCGACAGCGGGCGATACCCAGGTCCAGGGGCTCGTAAAGCCCCTCGGCGCCGTGCTCCAGCAGAATATCCTTGCCCACCACGCCAAGGTCGGCGGCGCCGTGGCGCACATAGGTGGGAACATCGGTGCCACGGATGACCACCAGCTGCAGGTCGGGGCGCGTGGTGGCAAACACCAGCTTGCGGCTGCTGTGGATATCTTCCAGCGGCTCAATACCGGCCTGCGCAAGCAGCGGCAGGGTTTCCTTGAGGATGCGGCCCTTGGTCAGGGCCATGGTCAGCGGCTTGCTCATCTCCACCTCAGCTCGACAGGCGGCGGATATCCGCCCCCAGGGTCTGCAGCTTTTCCTCTATCCGTTCATACCCCCGATCGATATGGTAGATGCGGTCGATGACGGTTTCGCCCCGGGCGACAAGCCCGGCAATCACCAGGCTGGCGGATGCGCGCAGGTCACTGGCCATAACCGGGGCGCCCTGCAGGAACGGTTGCCCGGTAATGATGGCGGTGTGCCCCTCGATCACGATATGGGCTCCCATGCGATTCATCTCGTGGGTCTGGATCAGGCGGTTCTCGAACACGGTTTCGGTGACCGTCGCCGTGCCCTCGGCAATGGCGTTCATGGCGGTGAACTGGGCCTGCATGTCGGTCGGGAAACCGGGATAGGGAGCGGTCTTCACGCTCACCGCCCTGGGCCGCTTGCCCGCCATGTCCAGCGACACCCAGTCCTCGCCCTGCTCAATCCGGGCGCCGGCCTCCTCAAGCTTGGCCAAAACCACTTCCAGGGTGTGCGGGCAGGTCCCCTTCAACAGTACCCGCCCCCCCGTTGCCGCCGCCGCGACCAGGTAAGTCCCGGTCTCGATGCGGTCGGGCATGACCGTGTAGTCGCAACCGTGCAGACGCTCGACGCCTTCGATAACAACGGTGTCAGTGCCGTGCCCCTTGATCCGGGCGCCCATCGCTATCAGGCACTCTGCCAGGTCCACTACTTCCGGCTCACGGGCTGCATTTTCCAGCACCGTGCGACCATTGGCGAGGGTGGCGGCCATCATCAGATTCTCGGTGCCGCCAACCGTCACCGTCTCCATCACGATACGGGCACCCTGCAGCCGCCCTTGGACTTCGGCGTTGATATAGCCGTTGTCCACACTGATGGTGGCGCCCATGGCTTCCAGGCCCTTGAGGTGCAGGTCGACCGGGCGACTGCCAATCGCGCAACCACCGGGAAAGGAGACATGGGCCTTGCCGAAGCGGGCCACCATCGGTCCCAGCACCAGGATCGAGGCGCGCATCGTCTTGACCAGCTCGTAGGGCGCCGAAAAACCGGTCAACTGCCCGGCATTGACCTCAATACTGAGCTTTTCGTCCAGGGTCAGATCAACGCCCAGGCAACCGAGCAGCTCGATCATGGTCGTGATGTCATTGAGGTGCGGCAGATTGCGAATGGTGACCAGGTCTTTCGTCAACAGCGTCGCCGCAAGAATGGGCAGCGCGGCGTTCTTGGCCCCGGAGATGCGCAACTCCCCGTCCAGGCGCTGCCCGCCGCGAATAGCCAGTTTGTCCACTAGTTGCTCCTGATGAGACCGGGCCTCAGGCGCCAGCCTGCCACTGCCCGGGGGTAAAGGTGCGGATACTGACCGCGTGGATACTGCCGTCGGCTATCTGTTCGTTCAAGGCCGCGTACACCAGCTGCTGGCGCTGGACCGGGCGCTTGCCCTCGAAGACCTCACCAATCACCGTGATTTCATAGCGATTGCCGGCGCCCTCAACCTGGACCTGGCACCCGTCGAGGTGCGCCTCCAGCAATGCCGTTACCGTCGCTGCGTCCATCATTTCTGTTCCTCTGGCAAGCTGCCCCCGCGGGGCAAAAGACGCGCATTCTAGGAGAATTCAACCGCCAACGCGAGGGCGGGGCTGCCGGGACATGCCGCAGCCAGCCGCCAGCAGCTGCCTCAGGTTTCTATTTCTACCGCGGTCCAGCCTGCGATCACCTGATCGAGATCACCCCCGTGCTTGCGGGCAGAGGATTCGAACTGGCTGCGGTAGATCTCCCCGAGATTGACGTTCTCGATGACCATATTGCGCAGCTTCCAGGCACCGCTTTTTTCACGACCCATGTGGTAAACCAGCACATAGGGCTCGGCGCCATCGTTGAAAATCAGCTGCCGCACCGCAACCCGCGACCCCGCAGCCTCTTCCTCGCTGAGCGCCGGCACCTCGATCCGGGAACCGCCGAAGGCGAGCAGACCCTTGCCGTAGGTGCGCACCAGGCCGACCCGCATGACCTCGGTGAAGCGCTCCAGCTGTTCGCGCAACTGCTCACGACCCCCGGCGTCCAGGGAGCGGTAGCGCTCGCTGCTGGCGTACGGCCCCATCACGCCGCGGGCAAAGCCGCGGAAGTCGACCACCGAGTCGAGAATCTCCTGCAGCTGATCGTAGAAACGGTCCGGCTCGGCATCGACGTAGGCCTGCGCCTCGTCCACCGCCGACATCACCGCCTCGGTAGCCTGGCGCACCACTTCATGGGGCCCCTCCGGCGGGTCTGTGTCCACGGCATGGGCCAGGGTGGTGCCAGCGGCCAGTAACAAGGCTGCGGCAAGATGCAGCAACTGCTTCATAAAGTGATCCCTGAATTGAATTACAAGTTTGCTGGCGCTCTGTATACTGCCGCCCTGCTCCCCGCGCCGGTCAAGCCCGCCGGAGTTCGCATTTTGACAAGCTCCCGGGGGTACAGTTCAATAGCCCGGCCGCCGCGTACTTTAACAGGATTTCCAGCCTTATGCTGTTAGCCACAGCCGCTATTCTTGTCGGATTTATTGTCTTGATCTGGAGCGCCGACCTGTTCATAGCCGGCGCCGCCGCAATCGCCTCCAACATGGGCATGTCGCCCATTATCATCGGCCTGACCATTGTCTCCATCGGCACTTCGGCACCGGAAATCCTGGTTTCGGTTACCGCAGCGCTGTCGGACGCGGGCGAACTCGCCATTGGCAACGCTATCGGTTCCAACATCGCCAACATCGGCCTGGTGCTGGGCGCAACCCTGATGATCGCCCCCATGACGGTGCAAGCGGGCTGCATGCGGCGGGAGCTGCCGGCACTGCTGATGGTGACCCTGGGCACTGCACTGCTGATCCTCGATGGTGTGCTGTCGCGGGTAGACGGCCTGATCATGCTGGCAACCCTGACCGTCATCATGACCCAGATGGTGCGCAGCGAAGAAACTGACCCGGACCTGCTGGAGGAAGTCTCGAGCATCACGGCGGAGCCACCGCGCATGGGCAAGGCGTGGCTCACCTTCCTGCTGGGACTGCTCCTGCTGGTGGCCAGCAGCAGGCTGTTGGTGTGGGGCGCTACCGAAGTCGCAGAGCAGCTGGGCGTATCACAGCTGGTGATCGGTCTCACCATCGTGGCCATCGGAACCAGCCTGCCGGAACTGGCGGCGACTATCGCCAGCGCCCTGCGCGGGCACACGGATATCGCAGTCGGCAACGTCATCGGCTCCAATCTGTTCAACCTGCTGGCGGTGATGGCGATCCCGGGCCTGATCACTCCCGAGGTCCTGGAGCCCCTGGTACTGTACCGGGACTACCTGGCCATGACCGCCATCACCGTGCTACTGGCCGCAGCAATCTTCCTCAGCCGCAACCGGCGCAAATCCGGCGGTGGCGGCCACGCCTATCTCGGCCGCTCGGTCGGCATGCTGTTACTCTCGCTATACGCCCTGTACTATTACTGGCTGTATCGGACCCGCTGAGCCACCTGGCCACCATGCACGCAAACGACCACGACAGCTACGTTGCATCCGCGCGGCGCACCATCCGCATGGAGTGCGATGCCGTGAGCGCGCTGGAGCAGCGCATAGACGGCGCCTTCGTCAAGGCCTGCGACCTGCTGCTGGATATCCGCGGCAGGGTGATTGTCACCGGTATGGGCAAGTCCGGACACATCGCCAGCAAGATTGCCGCCACCCTGGCCAGCACCGGCACTCCGGCATTCTACGTACACCCGGCGGAGGCCAGCCACGGCGACATCGGCATGATTACCGCCGATGACGCCGTCATTGCCCTGTCCAACAGCGGCCGCTCACCGGAAGTGGTCACCCTGCTGCCGCTGCTCAAGCGCCTCGGCATCCCCCTGGTCAGCATGACCGGCGACCCGCGCTCGCCGCTGGCGGAAGCTGCGGATGCGCATCTGGACACCGGCGTCAGCATCGAGGCCTGTCCGCTCAACCTGGCGCCCACCTCCAGTACCACCACGGCCCTGGTCATGGGCGATGCGCTGGCCATAGCGCTGCTCGAAGCACGCGGCTTCACCGCTGAGGACTTCGCGTTCTCCCACCCCGGTGGCACGCTTGGCAAGAAGCTGCTGCTCAAGGTCGAGGACGTCATGCACACCGGCGCCGCCATCCCCAGAGTCCAGGCCGACACGGTGCTGGCTGCCGCCCTGCTGGAGATCAGCCGCAAGGGCCTGGGCATGACTACGGTCACCGATGCCGATGACCAGCTGCTGGGTATTTTCACCGACGGTGACCTGCGCCGGGCGCTGGACGAGGATGTCGACGTTCGCAGCACCCGGATCAACGCCCTGATGACCCGCGACGCCAAGACCATCGCACCCAATATGCTCGCCGCGGAAGCCCTGCGCATCATGGAAGAGAACAAGATCACCTCGCTGGTAGTCAAGGACGGGAGCCACATGGTGGGCGTACTCCACCTGATGAGCCTGTTGCACGCGGGCATTGCCTGACATGGTCCCGACTGACATTTCCGCTGCCGCAACACTGGCACAGGGTATCCGCCTGCTCGCACTGGACGTGGACGGGGTCCTGAGCGATGGCCGCGTGATCTACGCCAGCGATGGCAGCGAACTCAAGGCCTTCAATATCAAGGATGGCCTGGGTATCAAGCTGCTGCAGCGCACCGGCATCACCGTGGCTATCATTACCGGACGCAGGTCCGATGTTGTCGGGCGCCGGGCGGCTGAACTGGGTATCACGCAGTTGATCGAAGGCCGTGAAGACAAGCTCACTGCCCTGCGGGAGCTGTGCGCGGGCCTGGACCTGGACCTGGCCGAATGCGCCTACATGGGTGATGACCTGCCCGACCTCGGAGCCATCAGGGCCGCCGGCCTCGGCCTGACCGTAGCGGACGCGGTGGCCGAGGTGCGGGAGGCAGCGGACTGGTGCAGCGCCGCGGCAGGTGGCGCGGGGGCCGTGCGCGAGGCCTGTGAATGGCTGCTGCGGCAGCGAGGCGAGTGGCCGGCGATACTGGCGGGGTTCAACTGATGGGAGGCAGCAGACGAACCTGGGTTCTGGCTTCCGTGCTGGCCCTGTTGTCGGCCTGGTACTGGTCCCTGGTGGGAGACGGCGGGATTGAACGGTCCCCGGGGGGCGGGGCCGCGGAGGTCGTGCAGACCTACCTGGTCAACACCCGCAGCCTCGCCTTCGCCGAGGATGGTGCCCTGGCCGAGGTCATGGAAGCCTCGCGTATCGAACACTTTGCCGCTGACGATGTCTCAAGCCTGCAGCAACCGCGCTTTTATTCGCACGATGGCAACGACCGCACCTGGGCGGCGGCGGCCGAACAGGGCGAACTCAAGCACCGCACCAGCATGCTGCTCCTGAGTCACAACGTGGTGCTCAGCAATGACCAGTCAGGGGGCACCCTGCAGGCACAGGCCATGGCACTCGACCTGCGACTGCGCACGGCCAGCTCCAAGGTCCCCGTAACCGCAGAAATGGATGGTAACGTCCTGCAAGCGGACGGCATGTTCGCCGATCTCGCCAATGAAACCATCCTGCTGCAGCCCAATGTGGAGGGCATCTATGTTCCGACTGGCCCCTGACCCGGGACGCGCGTCCCGGCGCTCGCTGCGGGCGGCAATTGCCGCGGCTGCCTGGCTTCTGGCCGCGGGCGCCAGCGCCCTGCCCGAGGACCGGCAGCAGCCCATTCGCATCTCCGCCGACCAGGCACTGCGGGACGAGCGGCAGGGATTCACCGAATACACCGGCAACGTGCGGATGCAGCAGGGGAGCCTGCGGATCGAAGCCGAGAAAATTACCGTGTTTCACCAGCAGGTGGCCGCGGATCGCATACTCGCCGAGGGCAGTCCCGCCCGCCTGCAGCAGCAACCGGAGGCCAGCAAGGGCATTGTCCACGCCGCCGCGCAGATCATCGAGTACTTCAAAGCGGAGGACCGGGTGCATTTGAGCCGGCAGGCACGGATAGAGCAGGAGGGCTCGATCGTCACCGGCAACACGATTGACTATTTCATGACCGAGCAGAGGGTGCGGGCCGACGTGGCCGGCGGGAAGACGGCGGCCGGGTTGAGGTCGTCATTCCGGCGCAAGCCCTTGAGGGTGGAGAGCAGGACGGAGCAGCCAGTGGCGCAACTGAGAGCGAGTAACCTGGCCAAGGCCTACCGCGGGCGCTAGGTTGTGGTGGACGTCTCGCTGGAACTCAGCAGCGGGGAAGTAGTGGGACTGCTGGGCCCGAATGGCGCCGGCAAAACCACCTGTTTCTACATGATCGTGGGTATTATCGCCGCAGACGAAGGCAGCATTGAACTCAACGGCGAGAATATCACCCGCCTGTCCATGCACGAGCGCGCGCGCCGGGGGCTCGGCTACCTGCCCCAGGAAGCGTCGATCTTCCGCAAGATGTCGGTGGAGAACAACCTGCTGGCAATCCTGGAAACCCGCCCGGACCTGAACCGGGCGGAGCGCCACAGCCACTGTGATCGTCTGCTCGAGGAGTTCCATCTCACCCACCTGCGCAGCAACCTCGGGCAATCCCTGTCCGGCGGCGAACGTCGCCGGGTGGAGATCGCCCGGGCACTGGCCACCGAGCCCGATTTCATCCTGCTGGACGAGCCGTTTGCCGGGGTTGACCCGATTTCAGTGAGCGACATCAAGGACATCATCACCCACCTGCGCAAGCGCGGTATCGGAGTCCTGATTACCGATCACAATGTGCGCGATACCCTGGATATCTGCGAGCGGGCGTTCATTGTCGGAGAGGGGCACATCATCGCCGATGGCACTGCCCAGGAAGTGCTGGACAGTCCACGGGTACGCAAAGTCTACCTGGGCGAGCACTTCCGCCTGTAGCGCCGGCACCGGGACAGAAAGCCGCCTAGCAAAATTCACGCCATCCTGTTGCGCGCCGCCATAAGCCGGCGCTACACTCAGCCGACAGCCTCCTCCGAGATGGTATCCGGGATGATTTCTCCACGCCGATGAAACAGTCGCTACAACTCAAGCTCGGCCAACAGCTGACCATGACTCCGCAGCTGCAGCAGGCTATCCGGCTGCTACAGCTGAGCACCCTGGACCTGCAGCAGGAAATCCAGCAGGCCCTGGACAACAACCCGCTGCTGGAGGTCGCGGAGGAGGATTTCGAAGCTGACGTCGAGGTGGACAACACCACTCGCCTGGAGCGCAGCAGCGACCAGTCAGGCGATAGCCTGATGGAAAGTCTGGAGGGCAAGGGCGCGGAAAGCCAGAGTCTCGCCGAGGACTGGCAGCCCGGAAGCCTGCCAGAGGAACTGCCGGTGGATACCCAGTGGGATGACCTGATGCCCACGTCCTCCGCGCCCGCCGGCAACGGCGATGAGCTGTTCGACGGAGACTACGACAGCCGCAACAACGCCACCGAGAGTCTGCAGGACACGCTGCGCTGGCAGCTCAACCTCACCCGCCTGTCGGACACGGACCGGGTGATTGCCCTGGCCCTGATCGATGCGACGGACAGCAATGGCAGGCTGCAGAGCAGCGTGGAGGATATCCACCAGGCGCTGACGCCGGAGCTGGATATCGACGTCGAGGAAGTTATCGCGGTCCTGCACTGCCTGCAGCAATTTGAACCCGCCGGCGTGTGCACCCGTGACCTGCAGGAGTGCCTGCTGGTCCAGCTGCAGCAAAAGCCCGCCAACACCCCCTACCTGGAGCAGGCCAGACTGATGGTCAGCCGCCACATGGCGCAACTCGGCAGCGGCGACTACAAGCAGATCATGCGCCGCATGCGCCTGAATGAAGACCAGCTCAAGGCGGTGCTTGACCTGATTCGCTCCCTGGATCCCAATCCGGGCGAAAACGTGGGCGATGACACCACCGAATACGTAGTTCCCGATGTGTTTGTCAGCAAGCGCAATGGCCGCTGGGTGGTCGAACTCAATCCCGACATTGCGCCCCGCTTGCGCATCAACGAAAGCTATGCAAGCCTCATCAAGCGGGCGGACAGCAGCGCCGACAACACTTTCCTCAAGGACAACCTGCAGGAAGCGCGCTGGTTCCTGAAGAGCCTGTACAGCCGCAACGAAACGCTGATGAAGGTGGCCAGCAAGATTGTCGAGCACCAGCGCAACTTCCTGGAATACGGCGAGGAGGCCATGAAGCCGCTGGTGCTGCACGATATCGCCAACGCGGTTGAGATGCACGAGTCCACCATCTCCCGGGTTACAACGCGCAAGTACATGCACACCCCCCGCGGGATATTCGAGCTGAAATATTTCTTCTCCAGCCATGTGGGTACCACAGCCGGCGGCGAGGCCTCATCCACAGCCATCAAGGCCCTGATTCGCAAACTGGTTGCCGCGGAAAACCCGCGCAAGCCCCTCAGTGACAACAAAATCGCGGCCCTGCTGGAAGAGCAGGGCCTGCAGGTAGCGAGGAGAACGGTAGCCAAGTATCGGGAGATGCTGCTGATCCCGCCCTCCAACGAGCGCAAGAGATTGGTCTAGAATGCCAGAGTACTGCCTAGCAGTGCGTTACCCGGCGGCCGCCAGCAGGCGGGCTCGCCAGTTCCGGGGGTAACAGCCCGGGTTTCCGATGAAAAAGGAGTCAGGTATGCAATTAAATGTCAGTGGTCACCACGTTGAGGTCACCAACCCGCTGCGCGAATACGTGGAAAGCAAGTTCGAGCGGCTCCAGCGACATTTTGACCAGATCACCAACACGGACGTGACCCTGATCGTCGAAAAAATGGTGCAGAAGGCCGAGGCCACGATTCATATCTCAGGCGCGGACATTTTCGCCGCGGCCGAATCCGAAGACATGTATGCTGCGATTGACGCGCTGGCAGACAAGCTGGACCGCCAGCTGATCAAACACAAAGAAAAGTCCCGAGGTCACTAGGATCCAATCATGCAAGTTCTCTCCGAACTGCTGTCCCCCGTGCGCACGGTCTGCCGTGCGCCGGGTACCAGCAAGAAAAAACTGTTTGAGATCCTTGCCCGGGTCATCAGCGAAGACAACCCCCATCTCGTAGACACCGATATCTTCGCCCAGTTGATTGCGCGAGAACGCCTCGGCAGCACGGGTCTCGGCGCCGGTATCGCCATTCCCCACTGTCGCATCGCCAACTGCAGCGAGCCCATAGGCTGCCTCGCCACCCTGGAAGAAGCCGTCGATTTCGACGCCCCGGACGACATTCCCGTGGACATACTCTTCGTCCTGCTGGTCCCGGAGGAGGCGCACCAGGCCCACCTGGACATCCTCGCGCGGATTGCACGACTGTTCAGCCAATCAGATTTCTGCGAGCAACTGCGCAGCGCCGCCGACTCGGAAACCCTGTACCGGCGCGCCACCGGCTGGACTGCCTGAGTTGCCGCTCATGCAGCTGGTCATTATCTCCGGTCGCTCCGGCTCAGGGAAAAGTACCGCCCTGCACCAGCTGGAGGACGAAGGCTACTACTGCATCGACAACCTGCCGGTGGCTCTGCTGCCGGCGCTGGTAGAAGAAGCCAGCCGGCCCGAGTTCGCACATTTCCGCGGTGTCGCTGTCTGCATTGACGCCCGCAACGCCTGGCGCAATCTCGAGGACTTCAGTGCCATTGTCGAGTCGCTGCCCGACAGTGTGAACAGCGAGATCCTGTTTCTCGACGCCCAGGACAGCGTCCTGATCAAGCGTTTCAGCGAAACCCGGCGCAAACACCCCCTCAGCGGCGAACGGATGCCGCTGGCCGAGGCGATTGAGCGCGAGCGGCAGTTACTTGAGCCCATCGCCAGTGCCGCCGCCCTGGTGCTGGACACCAGCCAGATGACCATTTACGAATTGCGGGACGCCATTCGTCAGCGCCTGGTGGGCGACCTGTCCGGGAGCATGTCCATCCTGATCCAGTCCTTCGGTTTCAAGCGCGGGGTACCTACCGACGCCGACCTGGTATTCGACGTGCGCATGCTGCCAAATCCCCACTGGGTGAAGGAGCTGCGGCTGCAGAACGGAATGGACCAGGACGTGATTGAATTCCTGGAACAACAGCCGCTGACCGGAGAGTTGTTTGACAGCATCAGCCAGTATCTTGACCGCTGGCTACCGCACTACCGGGACAGCAACCGCAGCTACATGACCGTGGCCATCGGTTGTACGGGTGGCCAACATCGGTCAGTATATCTCGCGGCCAGACTGTTCCGGCATTACCAGCAGCAGTATCCGCAGATCCACATTCGACACCGGGAGCTGCAATAGCAGCGGATACTGTGATCCAGACAAAAGTCACAATCATCAACAAACTGGGGCTGCATGCCCGGGCTGCCGCCAAGTTCGTCGGCTGTACCACGGCCTATGCCAGCACGGTGCGGGCGGGTCGGGACGGCCAGATGGTGGACGGCAAGAGCATCATGGCCGTGATGATGCTGGCTGCGGGACAGGGCACCGTGCTCGACCTGGAGATTGATGGCGAGGACGAGAACGCGGCCCTGGTCGCTCTGCAAAACCTGATCGAGAACCGCTTCGACGAGGGCGAATAGCACGGTCCCGCCCCTCACCGGTCACAGCTCACCGGCAGCGCGCCGCTGACGGGATCTCGCTGACGGCAGCTGGTCGGCGGCACATCGCTGGCCGCACCTCGCTGGCAGCACCTCGCCGGCAGCACCTCGCCGGCCACGCCTCGCCGGCCACACCTCGCCGGCCACGCCTCGCCGGCCACGCCTCGCCGGCCACGCCTCGCCGGCCACGTTGTTACGCGGGGCGCTTTGCCCGATAATTGCCACTGCGGATCCACCGCAGCAGACTACAGCGGATTCCTGTCCCCATGGCCCAGCGTTCCACGACATCACAGGCTAGACTCGACCGCCTGGCCGACGCCCTGGGCAGTGGTACCTTTGCCGACGTCAAGCGTATGCTCAATGGCCTGCCGGCCGCTGACGTCGCCCATCTGCTGGAGTCCTCGCCGCCCAAATTCCGCCACATCCTGTGGCAGATGGTGGAGCTGGACAACGAAGGCGACGTCATCAACGAGCTCGGCGACGAGCTGCGGGCCCACTTCCTCAGCGACATGGACGCCGCGGAAGTCGCCCAGATCACCGAACACTTGCAGGACGACGATCTCGCCGACATTCTGCAGCAGCTGCCGGACCGGATAACCCGGGAAGTCCTCGACTCCATGGACCACCGGGACCGGGCGCGCCTGGAACAGGTGATGACCTATCCGGACGATACCGCCGGCGGCCTGATGAGCACGGATACCATCACCATCCGCCCGCCGCTGACTTTCGATGTGGTGCTGCGCTATCTCCGACGGCACACCGAGATCCCGGCCATGACCGACAATCTCATCGTGGTCAACCGCAACGATCAGTTCATCGGCCTGCTGCCGCTCAACACCCTGCTGGTTTCCGACCCCTCCTCCACTGTGCGCGAGATGATGGTGACCGACATCGCGCCGATCCCGGCCTGGATGCCCGACGACGAGGTGGCGCGCCTGTTCGAGCGCAACGACTGGGTGTCAGCGCCGGTGGTGGACGACAACGGCCGCCTGCTGGGCCGGATCACCATCGACGATGTGGTGGATGTCATCCGCGAGGACGCCGATCACTCCCTGACGTCCATGGCGGGCCTCGCCGAGGATACCGACACTTTTGCGCCGGTAGTGCACACCGCCAGCCGCCGGGCGGTGTGGCTTGGTATCAACCTGGCTACCGCCTTTCTCGCCGCCTCGGTCATCAACCTGTTCCAGGACACCATCGAGAAAGTGGTGGCGCTGGCGGTACTGATGCCGATCGTAGCGTCAATGGGCGGTATCGCCGGCACCCAGACCCTGACCGTGATGGTCCGCGGCATCGCCCTGGGCCAGGTCAGCAAGAACAATGAATCCTGGCTGATCAACCGTGAAGTCGCGGTAGGCGCGCTCAACGGCATGCTCTGGGCATCGGTAGTGGCCGCCGCCGCCTCACTCTGGTTCGGCGACTGGCACCTGGGCCTGATCATCGCCCTGGCGATGGTCATCAATCTGGTCACCGCCGCCTTCACTGGAGCGGCCCTGCCGCTGTTGCTGAAGCGGATGAAGATCGATCCGGCGCTAGCCGGCGGCGTCGTCCTGACCACGGTAACGGATGTGGTGGGATTTTTCTCTTTCCTCGGCCTGGCGACCTGGTTCTATGCCTGACTACGATTCCGACGACGACTACGCATACACGGACGAAGCTCCCAGTAAAAGCGAGCTGAAGCGGCGCATGACCGCCCTGCAGGCTCTGGGCGAGACCCTGACTGGCCTCAGTGACAAACAGCTGCGCAAGATTCCGATTGACGATCAGCGACTGGCCGAGGCAATTCAGGAAGCCCGGCGGATCACCTCCAACAGCGCCCGCAAGCGCCATCTGCAGTTCATCGGCAAATTAATGCGCGATATCGATGCCGCGCCGATCGCCGAAGCCCTCGCCGCCCTCGACCGTGAGCGCAATCAGCACGCGGCACGGTTCCAGGGCCTGGAGCAGGTGCGCGACCGCCTGCTTGAAACCGGACTGCCGGGGATAGAGGATATCGTCAACCGCTGGCCGCATGCCGACCGTCAACACCTGCGCCAGCTGCTGCTGCAGGAGCAGCGCGAGCGCCAGCGCAACCAGGCGCCCGCTGCCCGGCGCAAGCTTTTTCGCTATCTCAGGGAGCTGGACGAATCCGCGGCAGAGTCGGATGAGGATTCAGCCCCGGAAGACTGAGCCGGCGCCCCAGCCTCCGGCGCAGTCTCCCCGCTGTCGCCCTCTTCTTGCCCGACCCGGCTCCCTCCGGTGTCGAAAATGCGGTCCAGGCGGATCTGCGGATCGTCCCAGGTGCCGGTTATGCCATACACGGCACTGGATAGCTGGGACACCTGCTTTTCAAACAGCTTGCTGACCACGAAGACGCCCGCCGCTACGGGCAGCCCCGCGGTCAGTGCCGCCACCCAGGGCAGGTTGCTCGCCACCGGGAGAGTAGCGACCAGCTCGCCATTGAGACTGCGGGCAGCGATGTCCGAACTGCCGCTGAAGCGGAAGCCGGTGGCGGCGCCGGCAACCTCGAGGCGCGGCACTTCTATCTGGCCCATGGCAAAATTCACATCCCCTTGCATGCTGTCAAAGGGAATGCCGGACTCAAACAGCTGGCTGAGGCTCAGGCGCTGGATGATGTCGGCGAGGTTGAGAATGCTGACCACCCGCAGTGTGCCCGAGGCACCCGCCGAGGCGGTCAGGAAACGCCCCTCCTCCACGGCCACCGACAACATGCCACTGCTGGCCGCGAGAGCAAACTTCTGCGGCGCTCCGGGCCAGCGCAGATCGAGGCCAAAGCGCCCGCTACTCGTTTCCAGGATGCGCTCATAGTCCAGTGCGGCAAGAGTGTCCCCGAGATCAGCGGCGAACAGCTCCGCCTGCAAACGGGTGCCCTCCCCCGTCCACAGCAGGCTGCCCGGAGTCTCCTCCGGCAGCCTGAAGCCCAGCAGTTCACCGTGAATCCGCCGCACATCCAGGCGATCCGGGCCGGGCTCCAGGGTCAGGGACAGTTCCCCCAGGGGTCGCGCTCCGCGGTGTAAATCGGCGATATGAACATCGATTGCGGGCCAGTCACGGAATTGCCCGGGCTCGGCTTCACCGCCCCCGCCGCCACCCAGTCCCGATAGATCCAGGTGGGCCAGGTCGACGCGGGCGGTGGCGAGGTCGCCGGCGACCGTGGCCGCACCCTGCACCCAGTCGGTTTCCAGGCTAACGCGCCACTGGTCGGGCTCCTGTTCGAGGTCGAGAAGCACTCGCTGCCAGTCCTGGCCCCGTAGCTGCAGGCTGTCGACCAGAAGGTCCTCCACGGTCAGGCGCAGATCTCTGGTTGCCTGCACTTCCGCCGATTGCCCGGACAGGCTCGCCAACAGCGACTGCCAGGCAGCGACATCGAGCAGCGCGGCATGGCCGGATACGCGCAGCCGACCCGGCAGCAGCGGCAGGGAACGATCCTGCAATCCCAGCGCCGCGCTCTGCAGGCGCCCGTCGCCGATGCTCAGCTGCGCGTGCCAGCGCCGCCCTCCGGTCAGCTCCAGCCGCAGTGGCCTGGCGCCGAGCTCGGCCTGCAGGGAGAACGGCAGCGCTGAGCCAGCGGGCTTGGCCCAGGTCGCCGGCAGGTCCAGCGCCAGCCCCAGCAGGTCGGAGTTGAGTTGCAGCCGTGGCAAGCTGCCCGGCGCAAAATCCAGGCTGCCGTTGAAACTCGCGGCACCGCTCACCAGGGGCGGCAGCACGGGTCCTAGCCACTGGCGCAAGTCATCCACCTGGACAGCAGATGCAAAGGTGAGCTGCACCGGGGCCATGCCGCCCGCGCTGTCTCCCGCCTGCTTCCCGGTCGCGGGCAGTTGCCGCAGAGCCAGATCCAGAGGCCGCTCCCAGAGACTGGCCGTCATCTGCTCAGCCCTGAAGCCGGAGGCGGAGTTGTAGGAGAGTATCCCGCTGATATCCTCGAGCTGCAGGTTGCCCGGCTGGATCTCCAGCGCCCCGTCGCTTACCGCGATCTTCAGGTCCACCACCGGCGGAGGCGGCTCCTTCGCCAGCTGCAGCTGCAAACGGATATCCGCATCCATGTTCCCACGGGCCTGCCACTCTGTCAGCGCACCCCGAAGGCTGGTCCCTGCCGGTGACTGGTTCAGCACCTGGAGGCCGTCGCCGGCGCCACCCGCCAGACTGGCGGCAATGGCCAGACGCATGCCGCCATCGGCATGACGCCAGGCTTCCGCGGACAGCGCCTTGATATCGGTGTCGTAGAGACGCGCCTTGTCCGCCCAGACACTGACGTTGGTGTCATCGATCAGCACGGTACCCTGCACGTCTGTCAGCACCGGCCAATCGGGGTGATAGGCCAGCTGCCCATCGCGGACCTCGAAGAACAGTTGTACCGTGCGCAGCGGGGCAGCGCCGGGCCGCAGGCTGCCGCGCCAGAGGAACGCGCCGGCGTCCACCAGCCCCTGCTCCAGACTGGACTGCAGCCAGGCGAGCAGATTTTCATTCAGAAGGTACGGCAGGTAGCGGGCGCGATAGCCGGCGTCGGTGTCACGCAGCCCCACCAGCAAGTCCATTTCCACACCCGCAGTGCTGGCGGCGAAGGGGACATGAAGCCCCAACAGGGCCCTTGCCATGCCCTCCTCACCCACCGCGGTCAGCAAACCGCTGTGCAAGCGCAGGCCGTCCGCGTCCCAGCCCATATCCAGAGTGCCGAACAGTTCGCGATAGGCCAGCGGCTCGCGGTACACCGTGGGGAAATCCAGCACCACGTCGTCGCTGTCCAGAATCAGCTCCCCGGCGCCGGGCTCCAGGTGCAGAAAACCGCGGGCTCCGGAAACCCCCGGGGCGCCGCGCCAGGACTGGAGCGCCAGCTCCTCGAAGCCCAGTTCCAGCGACCATCCCCTGGAACTGGAGGTGACATCCTCAAGGTAAAGTTGCAGCCCACCGAGACTGCCGCTGGGCGCCAGCTCAGTCATCGCCTCCGCGAGTGCCGGTGGCAACAGTCGTGCCCCGCGCAGCAGATCGCTGCTATCCGCCAGCGGCAGCCCGCTGCCACGAACACGCAGGGAGTCTCCCCAGAGGTCAAGTTGCAGTCGGGGCAGGGCAAATGCCTCACCTTCGTAGCCAATCTCCACGTCAGAGGTGAACAGGGTCAGGCGCTGGCCGCGCCGCTGCAGACTGGACTCCAGCCGCAGCGAATCCAGGGGCAGGGACCAGGCGTCACTGTCGCTTTCCAGCAGGAGCTTCGCGCCCGCCAGGCGCAACTGCAACCCGGAGATTCCGCCCGCCCAGGCGAGCCAGCCCTCCACCACAGCGCCACCGGTGGCGCGGAGCGGCAGCGCCTGTCCCAGCAGCGGCTGCCAGCGAGACAGCTGTTTCAGGTCCACCAGGTTGGCGCGAGCGTAAACGTCACCGGTATAGTCGTCCGGCGCCAGCGGATTGCCCACTCCATCCGCCAGGATCAGCAGCTGGGAGCCATCCACGGAGGCCAGCTCTGCCCGCAGCTGGCGCCGGCTCCCGTCCCGCAGCAGG
Source organism: Haliea sp. (assembly GCF_040222615.1). Classification (GTDB taxonomy): domain Bacteria; phylum Pseudomonadota; class Gammaproteobacteria; order Pseudomonadales; family Halieaceae; genus Haliea. Next base: position 644 of record NZ_JAVKCQ010000079.1, on the reverse strand, counting down.
GACAGGTCCAGCGCCAGTATTTCCTGCTCACCATTGGGCAACTGCAGCTGCAGGCTATTGGCCACAAGCACTACCCGCTCGATGTCCAGCAGCAGGGCCTGCAGCCAGGCCGCCGCGGTACCGCCGCCGCCACCTATCCCCTGCAGCTGGAAGCGGCCATCGGCAGCGAGCTCCCCCGTCAGCAGCAGGTCCTCCAGCCGCAGGCGGCTGAACCGCAGAGAGCGGCTGATCATGCTCTGCCAGACATCCAGCGTCACCCGGCCGCCACCCAGCAGCAGCGGTTCGCCGTCGGAAAACCCGAGACGCAAGCCCTGGAACACCAGAACCGGGCTGAAACCGCGCCACTCGGCAGACAGTTTTCCCTCCTCTATCGCGAAGGGCGCGCGCGCATTTACCTGTGCCACCAGCCAGTCCTGGTTCTCACCGACCATGGAAACCAGCAGGCGGCCACTGCTGACAAATACCGCCAGCAACACCACGAAGCCGACTATGCCGCCCCAGAGGACACTGCTCAGACGCTGGTAAGCCGACACTGTCACGGGTTCACCAGCGCCTCACGGACGCACCGCTGAAGGCAGAGCAACACGGCCACTGCCAGCACATTGGGGACAGGGCTGCAGCAAGAGGTCGGCCAGCGGCGGCCG
>NZ_JAVKCQ010000078.1:0-3045 GCF_040222615.1 Haliea sp. | reverse complement strand
TGGAGGTCCAGCCTTCGCTGGTGTTGCTGCAGAAAACCCTGCTCAACATCGAGGGGCTGGGCCGCCAGCTGTACCCGCAGCTGAACCTGTGGGATACCGCCCAGCCCTTTCTGGAGCGCTGGATACAGGAGCGCTACTCGCCGCAGTCGGTGCTCAAGCGCCTGCAGCGCCACCTGCCGTCCTGGCTGGAGCAGCTGCCCCAGGTGCCCGACGCGGTACTCGACAACCTGCAGCGCTCCCAGGGCGTTCCTGCCACCCAGGCTTCCGGCTTGCAGCAGAGACAGCGGGAGTTGATGGCAGCCCGGGACCGGCGCCTGCGCTTGCGCCGCCGCCGGCTACTGGCCGCTGTGGCCGGCGGGCTGGCGGTGCTCGTGGCCCTCCCGGGCGGGCTGGCGCAGCTGGCGACCCTGCCCTGGGTGAGCTGGCTGCTGGCCGCTACAGCCCTGGCATTGCTGTGGCCGCGCCGGAGTGACGGCTGATGTGTCCGGGTTGGCCCTGTGCCATAATGCCGGCCCATGAATACCGAGACGACAATGGCTGGTGAACCGCTGACCGCGGCCGTGCAGTGGAACGAGCAGGGCCTGGTGCCGGCAATTGCCCAGGATTGGCAGACCGGCGACGTCCTGATGATGGCGTGGATGAACCCCCAGTCACTGGCCCTGACCGTGGCCGAGGGGCAGGTCGTCTACTGGTCGCGCTCCCGACAGGCGCTGTGGCGCAAGGGCGAGACATCGGGCAACGTACAGCTGCTGAAGGAACTGCGCCTGGACTGTGACGGCGATACCCTCTTGCTGCTGGTCGACCAGGTCGGTGATATCGCCTGCCATACCGGCCGCCGACGCTGCTTTTACCAGCGCTGGGAAGAGGGTGGCTGGCAGGTAACTGACACGGTATTGAAATCGCCGGAAGCACTGTATGGACGGCCGGAATGAGTGACATTCTGCAACAATTGGATGGCATACTTGCCCAACGCAAACTGGCGGATCCCGCCAGTTCCTATGTCGCCAGCCTGCACCACAAGGGTCTGAACAAGATCCTGGAGAAGGTGGGCGAAGAGGCAACCGAAGTCATCCTCGCGGCAAAGGATGTGCAGGACGACCCCGCGGCACTGCTCGGGGAAGTGGCGGACCTGTGGTTCCACACCCTGGTCATGTTGTCCCATCTCAATCTCGACTCCGCCGCGGTGCTGGAATGCCTGCAGCGCAGGGTCGGTGTATCGGGACTGGAAGAAAAGGCCTCGCGCGGTTAGGGGCGCAGCCATCATCAACGACAGCAACAGGAAACACGGAGAGAGACATGGGTATCGGCGGTATTAGTATCTGGCAATTGCTGATCATTCTGGCAATCGTCATCATGTTGTTCGGCACCAAGCGCCTGCGCACTCTGGGTAGCGACCTCGGCAGCGCGGTCAAGGGCTTCCGCAAGAGCATCAAGGACGAGGACGACACCACGGACAAGGCAGAGGCCGAGGACAGCACCCGGCCTTCCGGGGACAGCAACCCCAAGCCCTGATCCACAGCCATGTTTGATATCGGTTTCACCGAGCTGGTTCTCATTGCCGTGGTCAGCCTGCTGGTCATTGGCCCGGAACGCCTGCCCGGCGCCATCCGCACGGCCGGCGCCTGGCTGCACCGCATCAAGCGGGGTTTCAATGACATCCGGCAGGAGGTGGAGCAGGAGTTGCACAACGACTCCGTGCTGCAGGAGTTACGCAAGACCCGGGATGAGATCAAGGCCGGCGTCGCCAGTGCCGAGCAGGAGTTGAAGGAAGATATGGCCGCAGTAAATCGCCGCTCTGGCGAAGACGCAGACTCTGGCGAGGACGCTGCCGCCGGCACCGAGCGCGGCAAGACCCCTGCCAGCGGCCAGGACCCTTCGACCCCATGAATGAAGAATCCGGCGACCAGCCACTGCCGCTGGTGGCGCACCTCACCGAACTGCGGGACCGGCTGTTGCGCTCCCTGCTATCGGTGCTGCTGGTGTTCATTGGCCTGTTTCCCTTCTCCAACGAGATCTACAGCTTCGTCTCCAGGCCGCTGCGCGCCCTGCTGCCGGAAGGCGCCACCATGATCGCCACCGAGGTCGCCTCCCCCTTCCTGACACCGTTCAAGCTGACCCTGGTGGCCGCGATCTTCATCGCCATTCCCTATGTGCTCTACCAGATCTGGAGTTTCATAGCCCCCGGCATGTACCGCCACGAAAAGCGCCTCGCGGTACCGCTGCTCGCCTCCAGCGTCCTGCTCTTCTACGCCGGCGCGGCCTTTGCCTACTACGTCGTGTTCCCGCTGATTTTCGGCTTCTTTACCAGCGTGGGCCCGGCCGATATCGCCATCATGACCGATATCAACAGCTACCTGAATTTCGTCCTCAAGCTGTTTTTCGCCTTCGGCATCGCCTTCGAGATCCCCATCGCCGCGGTGATCCTGATCTGGGCCGGCATCACCACGCCGGAGGATCTGGTCAAGAAGCGCCCCTACATCATCGTCGGCTGTTTCGTGTTCGGCATGCTGCTGACCCCGCCCGATGTCATCTCCCAGGCCCTGCTGGCCGTGCCGATGTGGATCCTGTTCGAGGTCGGGGTGTTCTTCGGGCGCTACATCCAGCGCCGGGACAGCAGCGCGGCAGACACGGAGTAATGGCGCCGCCCCCCGGACGCTCCCTGTCACCACTGCTGGCCATATTCCGGTTCCTGCTTCCATACCGGGCGCGCCTGCTGGGCGCCGGCGGCGCCCTGCTGTTTACCGCTGGCGCCACCCTGTTCCTGGGCCGGGGTATCCAGGTGCTGATTGACGAGGGTTTCGGCGGCGGCACCAGCGCCGACCTGCGCAACGCCATCAGCGTGATCATGGTGATTGCCGGGGCCATGGCCATCGGTACCTTCCTGCGCTTCTACCTGGTGTCGTGGCTGGGGGAAAGGGTCAGCGCCGACCTGCGCAAGGCCGTATTCGACAACATCATCCGGCTCGACCCCGGCTATTTCGAGACCAATCGCAGCGGGGAAATCATGTCGCGGCTGACCACCGACACCACCCTGCTGCAGACCAT
>NZ_JAVKCQ010000077.1:0-4406 GCF_040222615.1 Haliea sp. | reverse complement strand
CGCACAGCGCTCGCGTGTCCAGCGCAGCAACGCCTCGCCGCCGCTGGTCATGACCACATCCGCGGCCGCAACGGTGACCGCAGCCAGCGAGAGCCGACAGTGGGGCTCGAAGTGGGTTATTTCGAGATCCGTGAGCGTCACTCCGGGGCCACGGGGGTCCAGCAATACCACGGCGGTGTCGCCGCCCAAGCGCACCGGTAACACCACCCAATCGGCCTCGCGAGCGAACGGAACCATGGCGCATTCCCCCTCCAGCACCAGGGCATCCCCCTGCCAGCGCGCCTGCACCCGGGTCGGGTCAACGCTGCTCAAGCCGCTCCAGAAATCACCGGTCAGCAGCAGTTCACCGCAGGTGGCGGCAGGCAGCACGCGGTCGCACAGCTCTGCGGTTGCAAATTTCTGCAGCGGCAGCAGCCCCGACACACAGTGCGCCAGCACCGGCACCGGCGCCACACTCCGCCCCAGCTCCTCGATAAACAGGCCGAGCTCCATGAAGCCAAGGCCCATGCCACCGTACTCCTCGGCGACCGCGACGCCGGGCAACCCGGCCGTCAGCAGGGTCTGCCAGAGAGCCCGATCAAAGCGCGGCACCCGGTACTCATCGTAGGCGCCGAGACTGGCGGGGCTGACCGCGTCGTCGAGGATATTGCGGGCGAGCCCGCGCAACTCTTCCTGAATCTCCGAAAACCCAAAGTCCATGACTGTACGTCCCTCAACGGCTGGCGCGAGGCATCCACAGCCCCGCGGCGGAAATGATGTCGCGCTGGATCTCGTTGGCGCCGCCACCAAAGGTAATGATGGAGGCGGTGCGGTAGAGGCGCTCGATTCGCGCCGCCTGTTCCTGTGCCGCAGGAGAGTGCGCCCGCAGCAGGCCGGCCTCGGCGACGATCTCGCCCAGGAGCCGGTAGACCTCGATAAAGCCCTCGGACCCAAACACCTTGGCGGCGGAGGCATCGGCCATACCCAGGGTGCCGGCGGTCATGGCCCAGGATTGCTTGTACACGATCAGCTTCATGCACTCGATCAGGGCTCGGCTGCGGGCCAGGTTGGCCTGCACCCAGGATTGCGCCGCGACCGGCTGGCCGTCTTCCCCCGAAGTCTCCCGCGCCCAGTGCACAACCTGGTTGAACAACTCGGAAATGGGACCAAAATTGATCAGGCTGAGCCGCTCCCGGTTGAGCTGACTGGTAATCAGCTTCCAGCCGCCATTCAGTTCGCCTACCCGGTGCTGGTCGCTGACGCGAATGTTGTCGTAAAAGGTCGCGTTGGTGCGCACACCACCCAGGGTATGCACTGGCGCACAGCTCCAGCCCGGATCGCTGTTGGGGACCAGGAACATGGAAATGCCCTTGTGCTTCTTCGGCGCGTCGGGGTCAGTGCGAACAGCCAGCCAGGTGTAGTCGCAGAAGTGTGCCAGGGAAGTCCACATCTTCTGGCCGTTGATCACCCAGTCATCGCCATCGCGGACCGCGCTGGTCCGCAGGGACGCCAGGTCGGTACCCGCACCGGGCTCCGAATAGCCAATGGATACCAGCAGCTCGCCGCGCAGGATCCTGGGCACGATTTCCTCGCGAATCCAGGCATTACCGTGCTCCGCCAGGGTTGGTCCCACAGATTCCGTGGTCAGGAACGGGAATGGATAGCCCGCGCGCATCACCTCCTCCACGAACACGAACTGTTCCAGTGGCGAGAGTCCGCGGCCGCCGTATTCCCTGGGCCAGCCCAGGCCGATCCAGCCGTCCCGCCCCATCTTCGCCAGTGCGGCTCGCCACAGGGGGCCACCGCCTTCGCCCATGTCACGCTCGCACTCGGCCCGCAGCTCCGCTGTCATCAACTCGCGAAAATAGGCGCGCAGCTCGTCACGCAAGGCCAGCTGGGCGGGGGTAAACTGTATTTTCATCTCAGGCTCCCGGCGATTGGTAATGAAATCATAACCGCGGCGCGCGGCTGGTACAGGCGGGGTTGCGGCCAATCTTCATGGCGAAAGCGGTCAGGCGGCCTGCAGGCGGCGCAGGTCCTGCAGGATCTCCCGCCACATGGGGTCCGGGGCCGCGTAGGGCGCGTAAATCGCCAACCGGTCGGCGCAATCTCCATAGCGCGCCAGAAGTGCCGCGGCGATGTCCCCGGGATGACCACTCACCGCAAAGGCGGCGATAAACTCATCGTCGATATGGCTGCCCAGCGCATCCCATTGCCCCTGTTTGGAGAGCCGGTTCAGTTCCGGTTGCAGGTCACCGTAGCCGACGGCTGCCATGGGCGGCAGATAGGCCGGCGTCGAGGCGTAGAACCCCAGCAAGCCGCGCACGGCTGCCGTCGCGGCCTCGCGCCCCGCTGCGTCCTCCCCGGTGATGACAATGGCATTGATCTGCAAGATGAAGTCGGCCCGCGACCTGCCCCCCTGGGCGAGGCCCCGTTCCACAGCGGGCAGAGCCTGCTCGCGCAGGAACCGTTCGTTGTTGAAAGGGTGGACGATCAACCCGTCCGCGACCTCCCCCGCTATTTCCGTCATCCGCGGCCCCAGAGCGCCGAGTAACACCGGCGGGACACCATGGGGGTTGGGACCGGGATTGAACATCGGAGTCATCAGGGTGTGGCGATAGAACTTGCCCTCGTAGGCCAGCGGTACTCCGTCCTGCCAGCAGGCAAAAATGGCTTTCAGGGCCAGTATATAGTCGCGCATGCGGGTCGCCGGCGGGTCAAAATCGATCCCAAAACGCTTCTCGATATGGGCCTTGATTTGAGAGCCTATGCCGAGCAGGAAGCGACCCTGACTGAAGCGCTGCAGGTCCCAAGCCTGGTAGGCCAGGTGCAGCGGATTGCGGGGGAACGCGACTGCAATACCGGTGGCAATATCCAGTTCCGGTGCGTGCTCGGACGCCAGCACCAGCGGCAAGAACGGGTCCCAGCTCCCTTCGAGGGTGTAGACACCGTCGTAGCCAATGTCTGCGAGCCGCCGGGCCTCTGCAGCCGCGTCCCCCAGCTGCGAGTAGAACGGGCCATCGATTTTTATCGTCACGGTTCTGTTCTCCATTTTCCGGGACAGCGGATAGCGCTGACCACGGCTGTTATAGCGCAGAGCAAGGTGGCTCGGCCACGACAATGCCGCCTGCAAACGCTATCCGCGCAGTCGCTGCCCAACAGGTCGGTCACTGGTACAGATAGGTGTACGCCGACACGCGCTGCCACCGGCAGTCTGGGCCATAATCGCTCTTTCAGTTCAAGGACCCCGATGATGAAAACCGGAATCTGCCTGCCCTACATGAAAGCCGGACTCACCCGCGATGACTACCTGCAATGGTTTCAGCGGGTCGATGCCGGGCCCTTCCACAGTGTTTCCTGCGGCGAGCGCGTACACGGTCCGACCTTCGACATGCGCGTGCTGCTTGCAGCTGCTGCCGCCTGTACCAGCCGGGTGGAAATCACCCCGACCCTGTACGTCTTGCCGATGCATCCCGCCGTACAGGTCGCCAAAGAGGTCGCCAGCCTCGATATCTTGTCTGGTGGTCGAGTGCAGCAGGTCTGCGTTGGCTACGGCGGTCGCGAGGCCGACTATGCCGCTGTCGAGGCCCCCTTCAAGGGCCGTTACGGCCGTATGGACCAGCAGGTCGCGACCCTGCGCCAGGTCTGGAACCAGCAGGAAGTGATCCCCGGCGCCGGCCCCATAGGCCCCCTGCCCAGCCGCGACGGCGGACCCCGGCTGCTTGCCGGAGTTCTGGGCCCCAAGAGCATCGCCCGCTGTGCCCGGTGGGCCGACGGCCTTTACGCCTGGTCGGGCAACGGTGAACAGGGCGAACTCGCCAACGCCTTCCGTCTGGCGGATGAAGCCTGGGACGCCGCCGGTCGCGAGCACAAGCCGTACCGGCTCGGAGGGTTCTGGTGCACGCTGGCGGATGACGGGCCACAGCGGCTCTATGACTATGTCTACGACTACCTTGCCATCGCCGGGCCGGAAATCGCCAAAATGATGGCGGAGTCCGTGCACCGCAGCTCCGAGGACGCCATTCTGCAGGCCCTGGACAATGCCGAGGCGGCGGGTTGCGAGGAGGTGTTCCTGGTCCCCGCAACCGCGGATATCGCCGAGGTCGACCGGCTGGGGGATCTGCTGCTGCGGCGGGGCTGATTGAAGCGGGAGCCGGAGCGGCTTCTTTCAGCTGGCGCCCTGGCGGTCGTTTCGTCCGCCTGGCGGCCTGGCGTCCGCTGCCTCGCTCCGTGGCGGCCCGTGCGGCCGCTGTGTCGCTTGGTTCACGTGGCGGCCTGATGGCCGCTGCGTCGTTCCGTGGGTCGCTTCGTTCGCGTGGCGGCCTGGCGGCCGCTGCGTCGCTCCGGGAGGCGGGGACTCCGCTACTCCATTGCGGGCGCATGCGGCGCGCGTTCCTGCGGTGATCTTGCGCTGCCGTCTGGCCGCG
>NZ_JAVKCQ010000076.1:0-4083 GCF_040222615.1 Haliea sp. | reverse complement strand
TTCCAGGCAACGGAAGCCGGTATTTATGCGGCCCTGGGTCTGGCGGGAACGGGGAATGACCCCTTTCGCCGGGTCGATGTGCCCCTGCCGTTTGCCGGCATTGGCGATGATGATCATCCCCTGCGCAATCTGCGCGACGGGGCGGCATCGGTGGATGTCGACGTAACTCTGGTGGCTATAGATCGCACCTGTCCGCGCCCGCCCGCCGAGGGCGGCGGGAACAGCGTGGGTTTGCTGGACTGCGATTACTATCGCATCAGGGCAGAGCATGATGTAGAGAACAAGGCGCGCTCAAGAATGGAACTGGGTGTAGTGAAAACGGTTATCGGGTCGCAGGGCTGAGCGGCGTGGCCGCTATCGTGCGATGCTGTGACAGCAGGAGGACAGGCTGATGAAGGTGCGTGAGTTGATACGGGTTTTTCTGGCCGGGCTGGTGCTGGCATCCATGTTCACTGCGGCCCCGGGGCTGGCGGATGATACGGAGATCTATCGGGCGGAATTCGACGCCTCGAACACGGGGCGGCCGAAGGTGCTTATCGTGTTCGATGATTCCGGCAGTATGTCCACCATGGTGGATCAGCAGCGCCCGCCCTACGACCCGGAGGAGGATGACTACGACAACCAGTTTGGCAGCGGGCGCATCTACTGGTCCACGGATGGCACTACCCCCGCGGTAGGCAGCAACAACTGGTTCGATGCCAGCGTCAACCGCTGCGCATCGTCTTTTGACATTTTGGAGAGCGAAGGTAACTTCACCGCAGACCGGGCCCGGCGCTGGGTGGACTCCACCGTGATTGCCGGCGATTGTGTCGATAGCTGCCCGGAGGGAACGTCCCTGCGCAATAACGGCAGCAACGGCCGGGCCTGCTACAGCCGTGAGTGCACCCAGTTTTATTGGTGGGGCGGCTGTGCCAGACGGGCGTGGGTCTACCAGGCGCCAGTTACCCGCGAGTGCACGGGCGACACCGTTCAGGTGGGGACCTGGCAGGCGCTCAACGCCAACGTCAAGTCACCGCGACATCTGGAGTGTCGCAACGATGAAAGCGAAGGCATCACTGCCAACGGCAGCGGCATCCCCGGGGGCTTCCCACAGAACAATGTAGCCACCGGCAGTGAGTACGGCCCCAGCGTTGATCTCGACATGGACTGGGGTAACCAGGCCTACACGTTCTACACCTCGCATTATCTGGACTGGTTCCATGATGATTCCCTGGTCGAGCCGCGTACCCGCCTGGCAATCGCCCAGGATGTGATTTCCGGTATTGTCCGCACCAACCCCGGCATCGACTTCGGTCTGCTGGAGATGAACGGGAACCGCTCTACAAGCTACAACGGTGGCCGGGTTACCAGGCGGATCATAGAAAACATGACCTCCAGTGACCGCGAAAACCTGATTGATATTGTGAATGCAACCGAGCACAGCGGCAGTACCCCCTTGTGTGAGTCTTTCTATGAAGCCTATCGTTACCTGGCGGGGGAGGAAGTGCTGTGGGGTAACAGTAAAGCCCCTGAGAACACCAGCAACCGAACGTACTACTATGGCCAGTGGTGGTATGACGATCCGCAACCCAAGGATTCCCTGGCGGAAAGCGGCGGCGATTATATTTCACCGGCTTCGGACTGCGCGTATACCTACGTGATCATCATGACCGACGGGGAGCCGCAGAACGATACCAGCGCTACCAGTCGGATCGAAACGCTGACGGGCAAGACCTGCAGCGAATACGCCACCTCCGGCCAGGGCATGACCAAGAACTGTCTGCCGGAACTGGCCGAGTACATGGCCAACACCGATCTGGACAATGACACTACCAACGGCAATCAGTTCGGCATTACCTATACCATCGGCTTCGCGACGGACCAGGTGCTGTTGAGCGATACCGCGGACAAGGGCAAGGGCCAGTACTACACTGCCAACAGCGCCCAGGAGCTGACGGAAGCCTTCCAGGGTGCCCTCGTCAGTATCCTTTCCACCGATACCACCTTCACCTCGCCGGCGGTGGCGGTCGACACCTTTACCCGGACCCAGAGCCGCGACGATATTTTCTATGCCATGTTCAAGCCTGGCGAACAGGTGGACTGGCCCGGCAATATCAAGAAGCTCAAGCTGGAGATCGACGACGGGGAGGCGGTGCTGGTCGACGCCAACGGCGCTCCGGCGATAGATCCTGCCACCGGCTTCATCAAGGACTCCGCTGTCACCTTCTGGGGCAGCAGCCAGGATGGCGGCCGGGTAGACCAGGGCGGTGCCGGCGGCTTGCTGGCGGCCCGCGATCCGGCTACCCGCAATGTCTACAGCGACACCGGTACCGGCGGCGCGCTGGAGGCGCTGAACAGCACCAACGTGGATGCGGATGCATTTGGACTGGCATCGGAGAGCGAGCTGTTCGACCTGTTCGGCGTGGCCAATCAGACGGCGCTGAACCGCCAGATCAACTGGGCGCTGGGCTATGATGCCTATGACCAGGACGGCGACGGCATCACCAACGAACCCCGCCGCTGGGTTCTCGGGGATATCCTGCATAGCCAGCCACAGGTGCTGAACTATGGTGCCCGTTCCGGCTTTAGTCAGGACGAGCCGGACATGCGGTTGGTGGTGGGGACCAATGCCGGTTTCGTCCACATGTTCCGCAGCGATACCGGCCAGGAAAGTTGGGCCTTTTTCCCCAAGGAGCTGGCGCCGATCATGTTGCTGCGCCGCCAGAACGGCCTGTCTGCGGATAATGTATACGGCATGGACCTGACCGCGGCCATCTATACCGTGGATCTGAACAAGGACGGCACCATTGATTCCGGTGACGGGGACAAGGCCTACGTCTACATGGGCATGCGCCGCGGTGGCAATTCCCTGTACGCACTGGATGTCTCCAACCCCGACAGCCCGGCATTCCTGTGGTCGATCGGCCCGGGCGACAGCGGGTTCGGTGAGCTGGGGCAATCCTGGTCGAAACCGGTGGTAACCCGAATCCCCGGCTACAAGGATGGCGAAGGCGTGCCGAAGCCGGTACTGATCTTCGGCGCCGGTTATGACCTCGGCAAGGATGCCACCGGAATAGCGACCCCCGACGTTATGGGGCGCGGTATTTTTATTGTCGACGCCACCACCGGTGAGCTGGTCTGGAGTGTCACTCCCGCCAGCAACAGTGCCAAGAATATGGAGGAGTCAGGCCTGCAACATGCGGTGCCGGCGGAAGTGACGGTGCTGGACAGCAACGGCGACGAACTGACGGACCGGATCTATTTCGCCGATGCGGGCGGCAACGTCTGGCGCGTGGATATGCCGGGAAATACTCTGCCGACCTCCAGCCAGACCGCGTGGCAGATCAACAAACTGGCAGCGTTGAGCGAGTCCACTGTGGCGACCGACCGGCGCTTCTTCAATGCACCGGATGTGGTTCGGATACGCTTCGATGGCGAGCCTGTGGACGCAGTGCTGATTGGCTCCGGAGACCGTACCAATCCCAACTCGACGGATGTGGATGATCGCTTTTACATGATCCGCGACGAGCGGGTGGCGCCGTATGCTGACACCCGTCCCACAGCGGCCGAGTGTGCGGATATGGAAACGATCACGGATTTCCGCTGCTTCCTCCCCCTGGACAACAGCGACCTGTTTGACATAACGGCGAATACGCTTAACACAGGGACCGAAGCCCAGCAGGCGACTGCGCTGGCCGCATTGCGGGCAGCCAACGGCTGGCGCATTGACCTCCAGAACTCGGGAGAAAAGAGTCTCGCCAAGTCGCTGACACTTAACGGCAAGACCTACTTTACCACCTTCACTCCCAGCAGCCTCCTGGACGATATCAATGTCTGCGAGCCGCAGTCCGGCAACGGTCGCCTGTACATTGTCGACCTGGTCGATGGCAGGCGGGGCATAATACCTCTGGGTCCGATCATCCCCGACACTCCCTCGGTCCACTTTGGCGAGGACGGGCAGGTGCGGTTGCTGTTGCCTCCGGGGACACCGGCGGGCGACAGCGATGGTGACGGCGACAATGACTGTGTCGGCGGTGTCTGCGACATCGGCGAGATATTCCGCCCGCCCTATGGAACCTACTGGTTCCAGGAGGAGTATTAATG